>CAYOIM010000022.1:3262-16782 GCA_964404075.1 uncultured Bdellovibrionales bacterium
GACTAAATGGTCGCTCTCTCAAGACCCACTCGTACTACCACTATACTATGCCCCGAAGCCTGTTTACACAGGAATAATCAATAACCAAAATACAATTTCCAAACAACACTCAAAAACTAGAATATCAGCCATTTCCCCCGGCGTCAATCAATAAGAACGCCCGAAGAAAACGGTATCCCGCCCTCGCGGGCGGGATACCGCTCTATCTTTTTGTTTTCTCGCGATGAGCGCTCTGCCCACAGCAAGTCTTTCTCGTTCTGTAAAAATTACTTTACAGCTTCCTTCAGGGTCTTGCCGGCGGTGAACTTCGGTACCGTCATGGCTGGGATCGTAATCGCGGCCTTCGTCTGAGGATTGATCCCCTGACGAGCGGCACGATTCGAAACGCGGAAGGTTCCGAAACCGGTCATCGTCACCTTGTTCCCCGAAGAGAGTTCGGCCGTTACCACATCGATCATCGCCTCGAGTACTGACTCCACATCCTTCTTGGTGAGATCGGTCTTTGCCACGATCGCTTGCACGAGCGCGTCCTTGTTTACATTTTTTTCCATAGTTGTCACCTGCCTTCCTAGTTTCAATGCGAGCCGGAGGGGCTCTGACATTAAGGTATCTTATCGCCTCCTGTGTCCTATTCTAAACTTTTCCCCAAAACAAGGCAAATCCCCTCACAAGGAATAACCAATTACCAAAATCCAATCACCAAATAAATTTCAAACTTCAATGACCAATACATCAAACCTCAACTTTGATTATTTGAGAATTGTTCACTGGTTATTATTTGTATCTTGGAATTTGATTATTGATAATTACATTGTCTCAATGCTTATCGAGCATACTCTATCGCCCGCGTCTCACGGAACACGACCACCTTGATCTCACCCGGATACTTCAGCTCCTCTTCCATGCGCTTCGCGACATCCTGGGCGAGTTTCAGCGCCGAATAGTCATCGGTCTTCTCCGGACTGACGAATATCCGCACCTCACGACCCGCCTGGATCGCATAGGATTTCTCCACCTCCGGAAACGAATTGACGAGCGCCTCGAGTTCCTGCATGCGTTTGATATATTTCTCGGCCGTCTCCTTCCTCGCGCCCGGGCGAGCCGCGGAGATGGCATCGGCGGCAGTCACGATGAAGGACTCCAGCGTCGTATGCGGATATTCGTCATGATGACACTTCATCGCATCGATCACTTCCTGCCCGATCCCGAATTTCTCGAGGATGCGCATGCCGATCTTCACATGCGTTCCTTCGATTTCATGATCTACGGCCTTGCCGATATCGTGGAACAATCCCGCCTTCTTCGCGACCGCGACATTGCCACCGAGCTCCGCCGCGAGGGCTCCGGCGATATAGGATACCTCAAGCGTATGGATGAGGACATTCTGCTTGTAGCTGTACCGATACTGCAATCGGCCGAGGATATAGAGGAGCTTCGGATGAATGCCGGTGATACCAGCCTCATACGCCGCCGCTTCACCCGCCTCCTTGATCTTCACATCGATTTCTTTCTTCGCTTCCACCACCGCTTCTTCGATGCGGGCCGGATGGATACGACCATCGCTGATAAGCTTCTCGAGGGCGATAGAGGCGACCGCGCGACGCACGGGATCGAATCCGGAAATCACGATGGTTCCCGGGGTATCATCGACGATGAGCTCCACGCCGGTCTCCTTTTCCAAGGCACGGATATTGCGACCTTCTTTCCCGATGATCTTCCCCTTGATCTCGTCATTCGGTATCTGTATCGTCGTCGTCGTGAATTCGGACACATGCGACCTTGAATACTTCTGGATGACCGTCCCCATGATATCGAGTGCCCGGCGTTCGAGGGTATCCGCACCCTCCTTCTCGAGCTTCATGATCTTCTCCGTCAGAGCCGATTTATTCTCCTCCTCCACGAGACTGAACAATTCTTTCTTCGCATCCTCCGTCGAGAGTCCGGCGACTTGCTGGAGCTTTTCACCCTCTTCCTTCCTCAATCGCTCGATTTCTTCCTGAATCTTCTTGATATCCTCCGCCCGCTTGAGGAGGAGCTTCTTGTCATTCGCCACCTCGGCATTCAATGCCTCGATCTGCGATTCACGCTTTTCCAGACGGCGAGACTCGCGATTGAGATTCTCCTCGCGTTCTTTCTCCTCTTTCTTCGCCTCCTCGAGGATCCGAACGGCCTTGTTCGTCGCCTCGAGCGCGATCTCCCGGGCTTTCACATCCGCCTCGTCGATGATCTTCGCCGCCTTCCCTTCCGCGGTCGAGAGCTGACCCTTCGCGATACCCTGCCTGGTGAAGTACCCGATAACCGATCCGGTCGTGAGGGAGATGATCCCCACGAGCAACACAAAAAAACTTGTTTCCATACTGGTTCAAGCCCTCTTTGAGAGGCAGAAGCGACGACCGCTCGTCAGGGAATACCCGCCACGCTGGCGACATCCCCGGCAGGAGGTTTTTCAAGAAAAATTATCGCGCGAAGAAATGAAGACAGTCCTTCTCCGAAGAAGAGAACGCGTCTTGCAATCGTTTGACACGAGAGAGAACGAAATGCTGAGTCATGGTATCGATGGAGCGACTGAAGCTCCTGAATTTTCCTGAGATCGGCGACTGCCAGCCGAAGAGAGAAATATATTATTTACTTCCTCCATCATACGCTCATCCCTCGCTTTTGTCAAAGCGAAAAAAATGGTAGACTGGGGGCGGTATGCTGGTTTTTCAAAACAATTTCCAGGAACCGCTCTGCCGTTTACGGGTCACCGGTCGTGAACAGTGGTTTTGAAAAATTTCCGTGTCAGAAACAAAAAAATTGCGAAACTCCTTCACTTCAAAAACACATGAAAACATACAAACCCGTCATCCTCGTCGTCCTCGATGGCTGGGGGCTCTCCAATACCATACAGGGCAACCCCATCAAGGAAGGGAAACTCCCGACTTTCGACAAGATGAGCCGCTTTTATCCCATGGTCGCGCTCCAAGCATCGGGTATCTCAGTCGGTCTGCCATGGAATACCGCCGGAAACAGTGAGGTGGGTCACATGACCCTCGGCGCCGGTCGCGTCATCTATCAGAACCTCCCCCGCATCGCCCTCTCCATCCAGGACGGTACTTTCTTCAAGAATCCGACCCTCCTCAAAGCGATGGAGCATTGCAAGAAAAACGGGAGCGCCCTCCATCTCATGGGGCTCGTCTCATCCGGATCCGTCCATTCCCACAAGGATCATCTCTTCGCCCTCCTGCGTATGGCGAAAGAAGAAGGACTCACGCAGGTATTCATCCACTGCTTCACCGACGGTCGCGATTCCGCGCCAACTTCCGGCGTCTCGCATATCGCGGAAATCGAACGGCTCGCCAAGATGGCCGGGGTCGGCAGGATCGCGAGCGTCATCGGTCGCAACTGGGCGATGGATCGCAACAACAACTGGGACCGCATCGAACGGGCATACCGCATGCTCATCGAAGGAAAAGGAGAGCCGATCGCGGATATCTCCGCCTATCTCGAACAGAGTTACCAGAAAAAAATCACCGACGAATACATCGAACCGGCACTCGCCACCGAACACAATCAGCCGATCGGACTCATCAAGGAAAAAGATTCCGTTATTTTCTACAACTTCCGCGAGGATAGGGCGCGCGAACTGACCAAGGCATTCGTTCTCCCGAGTTTCGACAAATTCGAACGCCCGAAATTTCTCGATATCAACTTCGTCACCATGACCGAATACGAGCGGGATCTCCCGCTCGATGTCGCCTTCCCGCCCGAAGATGTGCAGAACTCCCTCGGTGAGATCCTCTCGAAAAACGGGAAGAAACAGCTCCGCATCGCCGAGACGGAAAAATACGCCCATGTCACCTACTTCTTCAACGGCGGCAAAGAGAGCCCATTTCCCAATGAAGACCGCATCCTCATCCCCTCGCAGATCGTCGCACATTTCGACGAGGTTCCAGAAATGAGCGCACCGAAGATAACCGAGACCGTCACCTTGGCCATCGAGCAAGGCAACTACGATTTCATCCTCATGAATTACGCCAATGCCGACATGGTCGCCCATACCGGCAATGAGGAAGCATCCATCGAAGCCGTCGAGGCGACGGACAAGACGATGTCCATCCTCATCCCCGCGGTACTCAAGGCAGGCGGTTGCCTCTTCGTCACCGCCGATCACGGCAATGCCGAGGAATTGAAGAAAGCCGGCACCGGCGAGATCGATACCGAACACTCGACCAACCCCGTCCCGCTCTGGTTCATCTCACCGGAAAATCACAAGGAAAAATCGATCGAACTCATAACCGCCGAACAGAACGAGGTGAGAGGACTCCTCTCCGATGTCGCCCCGACCATCCTCGACCTCATGGGTATCAAGGAAAAGCCACCGGAAATGAACGGCGCTTCTCTCCTCGAATTATTGCAGTAGAATGGATACCGGATATTAGATATTAGATATTAGATAAAAAACAGTCTCGCTTTCGCAAGACTGTTTTTCCTTCTTTCCTTTTCAATTTGATCCAATATCCAGTATCTAATATCTCTGCCCCCTACCTGATCACCCTGTCCACGATCCCGTATTTCACCGATTCCTCCGCTGTCATGAAATAATCGCGTTCCGTATCCTTCTCGATCCTCGCGAGTTTCTGCCCCGTATGTTTCGACAGGATCGCATTCAGCCGGTCACGCGTCCGGAGAATATGCCGCGCATGGATGTCGATCTCCGTCGCCTGCCCCTGCGTCCCGCCGAGTACCTGATGGATCATCACTTCCGCGTTCGGGAGGATGAATCGCTTCCCCTTCTTCCCCGCGGAAAGGAGGAGCGCTCCGGCAGATGCCGCCATACCGAGACAGATCGTCTGAATGTCCGGCTGAACGAATTGCATCGTGTCATAGATCGCGAGCGCCGCCGTGACCGATCCGCCCGGCGAATTGATATACATCTTCACATCCTCCGTATCATTCTGCTGGGCGAGGAAGAGGAGTTGCGCGATGATGACATTCGCCACCTCGTCATCGATGGCGCTCCCGAGGAAGATGATCCGATCCTTGAGAAGACGCGAATAAATATCATAGGCGCGCTCGCCCATGCTTGTCTTCTCCACTACCATCGGCACGAGATAATTATTGTTCATATATTTTCACTTTACATTTTCGAGCATCTCGAACACCGCCTCATTGCGGAGGCGTCCCTGCGCGGATCGATAGAGTTGTTCCATATCGACTTTCTGCTCCGCGTCCTTTGTGGATCGATAGTATTGGAGGGCGCGGTTCATCTCTGCTTCCACCTCCTCACTCCCCACCTCAATACCCTCATCCTTCGCTATCTTCTCCAGGATAAGACTCGCGGAGAGTCGCTTCCTCGCCTGCGGTTCCCAGTCCTTCGAGAGATCCTCCTCCGTTTTCTTCGAGTGTTTGAGATACTCCGCGAAGTCGAGTCCCATCATCGACACCTGGGAGCGGAACTCCTCCAGCATCCGATGAATCTCGTCATTGAGGAGTACATCCGGAAATTCGATATCCGTTTTCGCGACGAGAGCATCGAGGAGAGCGGATCGACGCGATTCCTTCGCCTTCATGCGCTTCTCTTCGGCGATTCCCTCTTTGATATTTTCACGCAACTCCGCGAGCGTTTTGAAATTTCCGACCGTCACGGCGAATGCATCCGTGAGCTCCGGCTTCTGCTCTATTTTCACTGCCTTCACCCCGACGGAAAATGTCGCAGGGCGTCCGGCGAGGTGCCTGGCATGATACTCCTTCGGAAAAGGGAGCTCGAATGTCTTGTCATCGCCCGCCTTCATGCCGATGAGCGCTTCCTCGAATCCCGGAATGAACGACCCCGATCCGAGGACGATGGCATGATCCTTCGCGGATCCGCCTTCTATCGGGACGCCATCGACGAGCACATCGAAATCAATGATGAGCGTATCGCCGTTCTCTGCCGCCCGATCGACGGTGATACTCGCCGATCGCATTTTCGCCAATCGGTCGAGCTCGGCATCGATTTCCACATCGGTAACCGCTTCCATTTTCTCCACTCTCTTCGCATTCTCGTTCTTCACGGCATCCCGCCACGGTGCGATGACGATTGCCGGCATGACCGCGGTGACCACCGTATAGGTAAGCGCCTCCCCCTCTTTCACCGCGCCGAGTTTCACATCGGGGTGCCCGATGACATCGAGATTCTTTTCTTTCACGACCATCGGATAGGAATGTTGTATCGCGTGCTCCGCCGCCTCGGCGAGCACCATGCCCGTCCCCACTTTCCGCTCGATGATACGGCGAGGCGCTTTCCCCTTGCGGAACCCCTCGACACGCACTTCCTTCGAGATATGCCCCACCGCCTCCGAAAGATGCTTCGACCATTCGTCCCAAGCGAGCGTGATCGAGATCTCCACCATCGACCTCGGCAGATTTTTCACAACAATATCCATATTCAATGCACATTATAAATTCAAAAATCTAAGTTCCAAACAATACCAAAAAACAAAAAACTTAATCTCGTCTCTGTGTATTTGAATTGTGAATTTGTGATTTATTTGGAGCTTGAGATTTTGAGTTTTGAATTTTATCTCTCTACTTCTTCGAAAATTTCTCCTGGTACATCGAAAGTCCTTTCTTCACCGCCTCATATGCGGCGAGACGACCCTCGACACCACTGATGACGACGCTCTTCCCCTCGATGGATTTGTAGGTCTCGAAAAAATGCTGGATTTCCTTCAGCGTATGTTTGTTGATATCTTCGAGCTCATGTATCTCCTCCCAGCGAGGGTCATTTTTCGGTACCGCGATGATCTTGTCATCGCCCTCACCGCCATCCACCATCCGCAAAACCGCGACCGGTCGCGCTTCGACGAGGACACCCGGGAACAGCGGATAGGTCGTGAGGAGCACCACATCGAGTGCGTCGCCGTCATCCCACAGGCTCTGTGGAACGAAGCCGTAATCGAACGGGTAATCCTGCGCCGACTTCATCGCCCGATCGAGTTTGATGAGACCGTTTTCCTTGTCGATTTCATATTTGTTCTTCGAACCCTTCGGGATCTCCACGATTACATTGATGAGTTCCGGGGTCGCCTTGCCTGACGGGATTTCATGCCACAAGTTCATATGTTTGGAAATTCTCAATTTTTAATTCTCAATTTTTTCCGCTCAGTCGGAACCCCGCCAAGACGGTGGCAAACAATACTTATAATTTCTTAATTTGAAATTTCAAAATTGTTATATTGAAAATTGTTTAGAAATTAGAAATTGATAATTAGAAATTAAAATGTATTTATTTATTCTGTCACTTCTTCGGCAACTTCCTCCTCAGAAACTACCTCCTCAACCGGGGTCACCTCCGCGGCGGCGACATCGATGCGCCATCCGGTCAGCTTCGCCGCGAGACGGACATTCTGCCCTCGTTTGCCGATCGCGAGCGAGAGCTGATCCGCGGGGACGAGCACCATCGCTCGTTTGCCGTTCTCATCATCGAAGAGTTCTGCCGAGACCACCTTCGCCGGCGAGAGCGCCGCGGAGATGAATCGCTTCGGATCCTCATTCCATTCGATAATATCGATCTTCTCCCCGCCGAGCTCATCGATGACCGCCTGCACGCGCGTCCCCTTCTGCCCAACGCAAGAGCCGATCGGATCCACGCCTTCCTGCGTGGTCGAGACAGCGATCTTCGTCCGGGATCCCGCCTCGCGGGCGATCGCATTCACCGTGACGATACCCGAGTAGATCTCCGGCACTTCGAGTGAGAAGAGATGCTTCACCATATCTGGATGCGAACGCGACAGGAGAAGCCCCGGTCCCTTCGGATCGCTTTCCACCCGCACGAGGAGCACCTTCAAGTGCTGACCCATACGGTAGTTCTCCCCTTCGATCTGTTCCGATGGGAAGAGCACGCCCACGGACTTGCCGAGGTCGAGGAACACATTGCGTCCCTCGATGCGCTGTATCGTCCCATTCACCACCTCTCCCTCGCGACTCTTGTATTCTTCGAACATACTCTCTCGTTCCGCCTCCCGTACACGCTGGATGATCACCTGCTTCGCCGTCTGTGCGGCGACGCGACCGAATTCATCATGCGATTCGAGTTCGATTTCCACGGTATCGCCGAGCTGTGCGCCCTTCTTCAGCTTCTGCGCATCCTCGACGAGGATATCCCGCTCTGCATTGTAGCGAGGAAGCCTATCTTCATCGATCGACTCCTCTGCCTCGACGAGCGGGGCGCGACGGTCATCGTGTTTATTATGTTTCACTTCCTCTTCTGTAGGCTCTTCCACGATGGTGAAATCACGCGTCGACGGATCTACGACTTCCTTCACGAGGAAATACTTCGTCTCCTTCGTCACCTCATCGAACGACGCACGGATCACCTGCCCGCGCTTGCCATAGTCTTTCTTGTAGGCGGCGGCGAGGGCGGCCTCCACGATCTCCAGGATCTTCTCCCGGGATATCCCCTTCTCATCGGCGATCTGCATCACCGCGGATCCGAAATCGCCGAGCCGTCCCGACAGACTCCCCACTTCCTCCTCTTCTGCTTCAACTGCCTTCTTTCTCGTAGCCATAGATTCAAACAATCAACAAATTAAATCTCCCTACAAATTACAAATTTGTTACAAATATACCAATGTTCTTCAGCCCTACTACTACACATTCGTATATTTGTAAAAGATTTGTAATTAGTAGTGTTTAACAAAAAAGTCCGCGAACCTCGCGAACTCCCGTACCCACCTTCATGACAAAGAGAGTATAGCATGACGAAGACTGAATGTCAAAAAAAGAAAAGAATTCAACGGTCGTTCCCCTTTTTGAGGGGTGCGACCGCTGAATACAAATTAGGAATCAAAGAGTTTCAAACAGCGGTTGCACCGCTCCAAAAGCGGAACAACCGCTCGCACTCGAAGGGCAGTCGCTCCACACTGCGAGAGCGGTTGTTCCGCCTGCGGGCGGTGCAACCGCTGTTTTATGTCTTATCTAAAGCCAAAAGTAACTCATGCCGCCTGAAAAATGCTTGACTTTTCCTCAATTTTGTGCTAGTATAGAAGGTCGTAGAATTTGAAGCCTGTTGCTTCCACTATGACAGGCACTTTGACAACTTAAAGCAATATTATTCCCTCCATATCGGAGGAGAAAGGCAGTGTATCATGAGCGTATCTTCACTATTCGGTCTTGGACAATTAGCCGAATTCGTTGGCGAATTTTTGAAGTCTGCCGAAGGACAAAAGGCCATGAAACAGCGCGTGAGTGGCTGGCTTGGATTCGGAATCGTTGACGAGGAAATCCTGCGCAAACTGTTGCACGCGCTCGATACCCTCATGGACAGTTCTACGCCGGCACAGACCGATCCGAAAGGAAAGGAATACCGCCAAGCTATCGAACAGTTACTCGCAAAACTTAACGAGGACGAGCGGGATCGATTCCGCTACATCATCGCAAGTTTCGATGTCCCGGTTATGAAAACCGAAAATGTTCCGGTTGTTATGACCAATCCTGATGGCACTCCCATAATTGAAAAAGGGAGGACTCGTGTTGAGTTCAAAAAAACCGAAACTCGGGTTGACTTCACGAGAAGCGACCCGCGAATCCAATGCCTCATCGGCATCGCAGATGATTGGATTACCTGCCGAGACAACACCGATGGCAAGCATGCCGGCGATGATCATGGCGGGCAATGCGCAATAAGGTCACTCAAGCTCATCGGTTGGGTTCTGGAGCGCCCTATATATGTGCGCATTTGGAGCAAAGCAAAGGAAGGCTTCCTCGAAGTCATGGGAGCCGCTCAAGCTGAACTCCTCGAGGCAAACGGAGTCTGGACACTGGACGGACTCGAAGCAAAGATTCAGGCGAATCGAAACAAGATTCAAACGGATCACGCTCGAAACAGGGAGTCCCTCCTCAACAATCCGGCAACATGGGCAATGGTGGCGATTATCGTCATCCTACTCCTGTCTGCCAAATTCTTCTAAGGAGAAGAAAAATGAACAACGCACTACGAACCATTCTCGGAGTTTTCGGAATCGGCTGGAATGAGTATCTCCAGCATGTTCAGAACCCGGCGGAAGATATCTACCGGGAAGCGACCCGACGGATCATCATTCCGCTCGCCCTTTTCTTGGGCATCGGAATTGTCTGTAACCTGGTCGGATACCATGGCGTGAATTTCTACTTCGCGCTCGCCTTCACGGTGGTGGCGATTTGGATTTCGGTCCATCCGGACATTGTACTACCGGTAGGGGTTATCGGCGGGGCAATTGGAGGAGTAAGGAAGCGCTCCCTGCAGGGAATAATCGACGGCGGGGACGATTTCCTCAAAGGGTATGCGGCTGCCGTGCAGTTTATTCTCCTCTGGGGAAATATCCTTTTCCTCATCCTCGCCATTATCTCATTCCGAGAAAACTGGCATGAGCTCTTCGCCGCGATGGCCATCGGCATTGCCTGCGCGCTCATCGTCGACCGCCTCAAGTGGTCCGGAAAGCTGTTTTACAAGACAGTCTTTCTGGTGCTCGCCGTGTCAGGTGCTTGGATCATCGTTTCCAACATGATCCCAAGTGCCTTGATCGTAAAAGTTGGATTCAACCCCGACCATTTCACCATCAAAGGGTCCGAGCTGAAGGCAGAGAGCATCCTCAAGCTTCACAAGAGGAACGCCGACCAGAAGATAGAGGATCAACTTTCGGTGTACGAGAAAAAAGTACGCCGTGGCGAAACCCTCACGCCCTCCGAAGAACTCCTTATCCGGACGAGCCGGCAAGGACTCCAAGAAGGTGGGGTTCTGAAGGGTATCAAAGAACCCTTCCTCGGAAGTGAACGAGTGTATACAATTCAATCGCTTTCCGGTGGAACAATCTGTGGACTCGAGCCTCTCCAGCGGTATCGGTTCGCAGTAAGCGGGGAAATTTCCGTCATCGATTCTGATGGCGAAGTCTCCATGAAGCCACTCAATGGATCGGCTGGCGACCCCAAGGGAGAAGCAATTCCCGGACCCCACACGAAACTGTGGGCGTTCATGATCGGAAATGCTATCCCTGACGACGGCGAATTTCAAGCCGACGGAAAGGGATGCGCGAAAGTAGGGCTGAACCTGAATGCCTCACGGCAAACAGCGTTTCGCCTCACGAGCTCGCAGCAGATTCGAATCACTCTTTACACCGGACCCCGACTGTAGAGAGACTCAAAACGGGCAAGCATGTATCATTATGCTTCGCCCGTTTTTTCATTTCTCTATATTTTTTATGAAAAAAATGCGACAATTTGCTTCACGAGAATAAGTGCCGCCATAACGATGGCGATACCGATGAGCGCGTTCTTCACGATATCCCGACCCGTTTCAGCCCGTTTGGTATCGCCTCCGGCGGTCATATACGCTATCCCGCCGATGAGGAGCATGATAACCGCGATGATACCGACGATACCGAGGAGGAATTCGAGGGTCTTCATCGCGATCTGTGTGAGGGAGAGCGCGTTCTGAAGTTGCGCCGGAGTATCCTTCCCGCCGACGATGGTATACACTTCCTTCAGGAACGACGGTGCCGCGACGACGACCGCGAGGCCAATGAGAGCACCGGTGATAGCGCCCTTCGCCGTCGTCATGAGTCCGCTATTGCCCGCCGAGATGACATAGAGCGTGCCCCCGATGACGATGGCGAGTATCGCGAGGACGACGACGATATTCTGCACTGCCCCCATCACCGATGCGACGAACCCTTCGACGGTATCGTACTGCAATGGATTGGTGATGGTAATGGAGGTCGAACCGCCGGTAGTGGCGGCTGGTGCAGAAGCACAGCAAGAAGAAGTTGAACCAGCACAAGAAGAGGGAGAGAGAAGTCGTTCAGAAGAAGCGCATGTGTCCTTGCAGACTCCCGACTGTACCCCAACCGTACATGCTCCCGCCAAAACATTCTGCACACCCACAGAGAAGAAAAGTACCGCGAGGGCGAGCGTCATGATTATTTTTTTTCTGAAAATCATAAGGGAGGAAACAGCCGGTCGTTCCGCCTGCGGGCGGTGCATCCGCTGTTTCTAAAAAATACACGAAAAAACCATTTCCTTCATTCTCTATTTCCTATTTTCCATTTTCTATATTCTACATTCTCTAATTTTCCCCATCAGAATATCCAAGCTCCTGAGAGCACTCCCTGAATCGCACGGATGATGATGAGGGCGGAGAGGGCGACGACGACACCGATGATGGCATACTGCATGTTCGCTTTCGCCTGCTTCGCCATCTCTTCACTCGCACCGGCGAGGAGGTACTGGATACCGGAGACGACGAAGGCGATGATGGCGACGAAGCCGACGATATAGAGGAGCCATTGCATGAGATTCCGGATGAGGGCTGATACTTGTATATCGGAGAGTCCGGTGTCGGCTCTCGTGGGGATGTAGAGACCTTGCCCACCCGATGGACCGGTGGCAGGTCCCGTAGCAGGAAGTCGGTTCGATCCGATAGCACCACCTCCTGCAGGAGGAGTACCAGTAGTTGAGGGAGTGGGAGAGGGAGCACCTCCCCCCCTACAACACACACCGAAACCACCATCACAGGTTCCGCTTGAAGTTCCAGAACAGCTCGAAGCACAAGTATATCCAGATGCACATTCACTTCCACCAGCGCTACCACTCAAAGGCCTACCAGTTGCCGGATTATAAGTACATGCTACTTCGGTACCAAAGCTATCATAACATTTCGATCCGCTACTCGTACCCCCTGCCGGTCCGCTTCCGCTCGTTTTACAACAAACACCAAAGCCGCCATCACATTCTCCGCCAGAAACTCCGCTACAACTTGAAGAACAGGTATACCCACTCGCACACTCACTTCCGCTTGTAGTGCTTCCGCTTGGAGTACTCCCTGCTGATTCACCACTTGTTGGATTAGCAAGTCCGGTAGCTCGTGCAGGTTCACTCGTACAACAAGTAAACTCGAAATCAGTACCGCAATCCGAAGACCAACTCTTTGTTCGTGATCCCGAACAATCTCCACTCGCGATTATGCAAGTCCCCCGATACCCATTATTCCCCTCGCAAGCCGTCCCTGCCTCCGCAGAAGCGAGGCTCACCAAAGAGAGAAAAAACACCACCGAAAAAAGAGAAGTCCCAAGAAAAACCGCGAGGGAAAATTTTTGTTTCATAAGAAAAATGATGAATTACTCTTCCCCTTCATTATCCCACATATCCGGAAAAAGACAATTTTTTTCAACAATGAGTCTAGTGCTCCTGCCATTCAATATCCCCTCCTTTGTATTAAGGTCTCCGCGCGAAAAGAATCGCTAGAAATTCGAGGCTTACTAGAGAGGACAGAAGCTCCTCACAGGAGGAAGTGAAACGCCACTGAGGAGCTTCCATATGGTAAGCCCGAATTTCTCGATTCGTTCGCAGGAGAGAGTTTCTTTGGCATACTTTTCTTTGCGGTCAAAGAAAAGTATGAAAGGATTTGTTTGAAAAGAAACTGAAACAGCGGTCGCACCGCTGAGACAGCGGAACGACCGCTCTCGGACGCCCCCATCAGAATATCCAAGCTCCTGAGAGCACTCCCTGAATCGCACGGATGATGA
>CAYOIM010000023.1:0-9826 GCA_964404075.1 uncultured Bdellovibrionales bacterium
CCTTCATACGATATCACCTCACCGAAGCGGACGGGGGTTCCATGATCGATTCGAACCGAAGCAGTATCGACCCGCTGTTTTGATATGAAGACGATGAGGTACTCTTTAGAAAACATACGCCGCCCTTTTCCGTATTACCCGCCTATTATACTGTCTTTTCATCCTTCCAACCAGCTCTGCAGCGTGATACTCCCAGGCGGACCGACCACATAGTCGAAAACAATCCGTATCGATCGAGTAAATCCGTTCTTTGTTCCAACGACATCCGCTGTCCACACCGCGCCATCCTTGGAAATATCCACCGAACATTCTCCGCCCATATATTCATACGACCCCCCGTCGTAATTCTCATCGCGAATAGATAAGAGCAACGCATCTTCGGCACATCCTTCCGAAAACTGTAGCGCATCCTCCCCGCGAGCAGACATCCACCCCTCCTGCGATCCATCAATCGAGAGATACACCGTCGCGAAGGTCATCGAAAGACAAAATACCAGGAGCGCGAGTACGGTAAAAAGAGCGATAAATCCGTCGCGAACCTGCCATGATGTCCATATCATAAGCCAATCCCACTATTACGAATAAATGCGCCGCCACGAAGAGTCGTTATAGCGCCATATTCTGTCGGCGCAGTCGTATCATTGCCCGCTGATTCGAGCTCGAGGACAAAACCAACATATTCCGAACCATCTTCCCTCGATCCGTACCTCTGAAATGTGAGCTCTCGCACCTTCGATTCAAAAGAGTGGAGTGCGACCCCCGGGTGTCCGCTTTCAGTCAGTGTGACTCGTCCGCTTTCAACGCTGATCGTCGCCGTATCGCTCGATCCCACTTGCTCAAGCACTACCCTTCCATCCGGGTCATTCCACACCGATTCGCCCGTATCGATACCCGAGGCATTGCGGAGAATCGAATGCATGCGAATCGCCACGAAACGAGCATCAGAAAAGACATGACGACTGATACGATCTTTGATCCCCAGACCGAATGCATCAAAAGAGAACCGAAACAAAGTCACCGCCAGCAACGAAAAAAGAGCCAGATACAGAATGGTCTCAAAAAAACTGAACCCCGATCGCGTTCTTCTCATACGGACGGCTTGAAACGGGTAAGGAAAGTTTGAAGTATGACGGAATCCGGACGAGTCGGCGTCACCTGCCAAGAAACCGTAACCGTGACTTTCAGCGTGTCCGGATCCGTATCGCCGCCCTGCTCATCGATATCGCCGCTCCCGTCGCGATTGACCGGACCTATGACTATGACACGGGTATATTTCCCATCCGTATTCTCATTACCGGAAAAATGCCAATCCCCGCTAT
This sequence comes from uncultured Bdellovibrionales bacterium, assembly GCA_964404075.1. GTDB lineage: Bacteria > Patescibacteriota > Minisyncoccia > Moranbacterales > UBA1568 > CAYTED01. Next base: position 1,320 of record CAYOIM010000023.1, read on the forward strand.
CATTCCGGGCAATGCCGGTCGCGTCTGAAAGAGCGAGATCATCGAATCGCTTCGCTCGTATCGAGCGCACCGCCTCTATCCCTTCCGACGCATACGCGGTCGCAAAAGTCGTCTCCTCCCCCAATCGATCGTTCTCCAGGCCAAATAAGAGCACCTCGACCATTCCAGAAGCGAAGAGAGTGAAGAGAGCACCGGCAAGCATCAATTCTACCAATGAAAAACCCTTGAGTTTCATATTCGGATGATTATTCCTCCAATACTCCTTCGCTATTCATTTCCCATACTTCCATCTTTCCATTCCCAGAAACGGTTATCGTCGGCTGATGATCCGGACGACCAGTTACCGGCTCGAAGACTACTTCGGACATGCCGGATATCGAAACGCGCGGATGAATGGCGAATGCCTCATCGAAACTCTGTTCTCGCGAAGAAAACGAGCCCCCCTGAAACAGGATGATACGCCCTTCATGTATCACCACCCCGAAAGAAGACCCGTTCTTTCCGGTCATGCTGGAAAATTGCGCTTTCGCGAGACTCCCTCTCAATTCGTCGGAAATCACCGATACCTCCTGAGAAAAGATGAAATTCCCGTAAAATGGGGAGGCAGACAACGCAATCAGGGAAAGAAGCGCCATCGTCAGCATCACCTCAAGCAGCGTAAAACCTGTTTGTAATTTTCGATTCATGATTCTGTATCAGCGTCGTACCGATCCCGTCAACGAATAGATGGGGGTCAGTATGGCAAGGGCGAGGAACACGACGATACCCCCGACCAGGAGAAGCAGTATCGGCTCGAAGAGTACGGTGAGATTCTTTATCTTCCGATCCGCCTCAGCTTCAAAGAAACCTTCCAGGTACAGGAGCGTTTCGCTCAGCCTTCCGGTCCGTTCTCCCGTCGCGATCATCTTCACGGCGAGCGGTGAAATGATGGCATATTTCTCACTCGCCAGCTCATCGGCAAGTGTCTTCCCCTGAGCGGCCGACTGCGACAACCAGGCTACGAGACGCGCGATCGCACGATTGCTCATCACCTTCTCTTCTATGGTCAGCGCTTCGAGGAGAGGGAGCCCGCTCCCCAGCATGATGCCCATATCGCGACAGAAATGCGCGACCGCCACATCTCGAAGCAATGTACCAATAATGGGAAACGAGAGCAGAAACCGATGCCAATGCGGACGCATGAACGCCCGCGTCACAACGAAGGAGAAAAGAGCGATCGTCATAAAAATCAACAGGAAGAATATGGCTCCGGATGCCTGCATGAAAGTCGCCAGCCAGAGAAGCACACGGGTCGAAAGCGGCAGAACGATATCGAACGAATCGAAGAGACGGATAAGGCGCGGCAATATGAATATGCTGATGAACGCTCCGAGAAGAAGTGCCATCGAGAGAACGATCATCGGATAGAGCATGATGCCCTGAATCTTCTTCCTGAGCGCGTAGGATCCTTCCAACTGCCGTGTCAGGAAGTCAAGATTCTCCCGGAGTGTCCCGGACGCCTCTCCGAGCTTCACGAGATTGATATACAGAAGATCGAATATCTTCGGGAAACGAGAAAGCGCGTGAGCGAACGACTGCCCGTTCTCCACATCGGAGAGGAGCGTCGAAACGACATTACGCAGAGCGCCCTTCCGGGATTTCTGTCGGAGGGATTCCAGCGTTTCCCCGAGCGGAACCCCGCTCCAGAGGAGCACAGACAGCTCTCTCGTAAAAAGAAGTTTGTCGATATTGCTTACCATATTCTCACGATACCAATTACTCTTTCGTCGCACGAAGCACTTCATCGAGGGTGGTAATCCCCTGACTCACTTTGAGGAGGCCGTCCTCGAGCATCGTATGCATTCCAGCCGCGATCGCCAGCCGCTCGATCGTATCCGCATCTTTCTCCGCGATAATCGCCTCGCGGATACTCTCATCGAAAGTCAGTATCTCGAAGATCCCCACCCGTCCCTCGTAACCGGTATGATGGCAATTGGCGCACCCTTTCCCTCGGTACAGACGGATCTGCCGATCCGACGATCCGATTCCAAATATCTTCCCGAAGAGATCTGCCTCAACATATTTTAGGATCTCAGAAGCAGGCTTCTCCTCGCTGACGCGACACGCCAGATGAATCTTTCGAATCAGCCGCTCAGCAACGATGGCGTTCACCGTCGATGCGATGAGAAACGGCTCGATATGCATATCGATGAGTCGCGGTATGGTCGTCGCAGCATTATTCGTATGGAGCGTGGAAAGAACGAGGTGCCCCGTCATCGCGAGGTTGACAGCGATCGAGGCCGTCTCATCATCGCGAATTTCTCCCACGAGAATGATATTCGGATCCTGCCGGAGAATACTGCGCAATCCCGTGGCAAAAGTGAGGTTCGCATCAGTGTTCACCTGAATCTGATTAACTCCTTCCATATCATATTCTACCGGGTCTTCAATAGTCACTACATTGACTGCACGCCGATTGAGGAGCTTGAGAACCGCATAGAGCGTCGTCGTCTTGCCGCATCCCGTCGGTCCCGTCACGAGAATCATGCCGTACGGATTCTCGTATGCCGCCGTCAACTTCTCAAGATTCTCCGGCGACAATCCGAGATTCGAGAGCGAAAACTGGCGCGACCGCTCCGAAAGGAGTCGCATCACCACCTTTTCCCCTTCGGTCGTCGGGATGATTGAGATGCGGATATCGAGACGATCCCCTTCGGTCATGACCTCCATCTTCCCATCCTGAGGCTTCTGATGCTCATCCGTACGAAGCTTCCCGAGTATCTTGATGCGAGAAATGATCTGCGGATGCAATTCGGGAGGGAGCGTCACAATATCATGGAGCATCCCATCGATACGGAAACGGACCAGCATATCCCGATCGCGCGGCTCCAAATGGATATCCGATGCGCGGTTCTGATACGCGTACAAGACCAGCGTATCGACGATACGGATGATCGGCGGATCAGATTCGCCGCTCTTATGCTGCCCTGCCTCCTCGATGCTCTTCCCGATCATCTCGTCAAACGCTTCCACAACTTCTTTCCGATACAGGGAAAGCGAGTTCTTGATATCGCGTGGTGTGGCATAGAAGACGCGGATCGGCAGTCCCGACTTCCTCGAAAGGAAATTCCTCGTCTCCATGTCGCGCGGATCTGACATCGCAACGGAAAGTCCTTCCGCATCGAGCGCAAAAACGATCACATTCTTCTTCGCCGCAAATATCTCCGGAATACGATGCAATACATCCGACTCGATCGCCTTCTCCGCTACCACCACGAAGGGAAGTTTCAGATGATCCGCGATGAGACGCCCCAGTTGCTCATCGCTGATGAAGCTGTACCAGAGAAGCGCCGATGCGAACGATTCACCTACGCTTTCCGCGCGCTCCTTCGCCTGCGCCAGCTGCTCATCGGTCACCACTCCTGCATCCGAAAGGAGCGCCTGCAACTCATCGGGAGTCAAAATATCGTTCTGCATACGAGTCCGTCTTTGAATCGCGGCATCCCGCTGAGAGAGCGCTATGTCGCGGAGAGATTACCCTTCACTTTCTCAACCACATCCTGAATGGAAATATTCGCCTTGACGAGATAGTCCACCGCACCCAGCTCTTTCGCCCGACGCATATCTTCTTCCTGGCTCAGATTCGAAAGCACGATAACCGGCACATCCTTCAGATTCGGATCCGCTTTCAATACTCTCAAGATCTCAAAGCCGTCTTTTCCGGGCATAATGAGATCAGTCAAAATAAGCGCCGGCTTCTCTTTCCGGGCGAGAGCAATACCCGCATCACCGCTCATCGCTACCTCCGCGTAAATACCCTCCTTCTCCAGTTTCATCTTATAGATATTGGAGTAGAACGGGTCATCCTCTATGACGAGAACAAGTTTTTTATCTGCCATAAGATAAGAAAGAATGAAATATGTAAAACTTATTTTCCCCCAGATTCAAGGGGAAACTCCACGGAAAATGTCGTCCCGACATTCTCCTTGCTTTCGAAAGATATTTTTGCGCCGCTTTCTTCCAAATACGATTTTACCACGGAAAGACCGAGACCACTACCTTCCGTCTCCTTCAAAACCGCATTCGCGGAACGGAAAAATTTCGAGAACACCTTCGATTCGTCCGCTTGGGGAATACCGATGCCCGTATCGGCTATCGTGAGAAAGAGGGTCTTCGCATCCACCCGGACACTCACGGTCAGCGTGCCGTCATCTTTATTGTATTTGATGCCGTTTGAAATGAGGTTCTCTATCGCCTCATACAGATGCTTCGCCGGCATGAACAATTGCGGGATCGGCTTCTTCGGCAGAGCAAGAGTGATCTTCACCGATCTCCTCTCTGCCTCGGGACGCATCGTCTGGACGATATCCCGGAGCATAGCCGCGATATCGACGAGACTCTTCTCCTCCCGCCCCTTGTCCGAATCGATACGCGAAACATCAAGCAAATCATTCACGAGTAGCACCATGCGGACATTGTTGTCATAGATCTGCTGCACGACTTCCTTCGCCGCTTTCGGAAGTTTCCCGAAATCACCGTTTATGAGGAGTTCCATACTCCAACGCATGCTCCCGAGCGGAGTACGGAGCTGATGCGCCGCGGTCGACAGGAAATTATTTTTCATCTGGTCCAATTCGCGGAGTTGCGTCACATCACGGAACACGACGATCGTTCCGATCACATCATCCTTGACGCCCCGAATGAGCGAACAAGTTCCTGCCACAGGGATTTTCCTCCCGTCATGCTGAATGGAGAAAGTATTCTGCGGAAATGAGATCATCCGTTTGTTCTTCAGCGCCTGTTGCACGATCAGCAATGCTGTCATCGGCTGATGAGTCGTCTCTTGTATGAAAGAAAAAACTTCAGACACATTTTTTCCTTCCGCACTCAAAAGAGGCTTCATCACCATCTGCTGAGCAGCCTCATTGATGAAGATGATATTCCCTGAAATATCAGTCGCAAAGACTCCTTCTCCGATCGATCTGAGGAAACGGAGAATGCTCTCTGCCCGATCTTTCTGCTCTTCGATACGGTTGTTGGCGGCCTCCAGTTCGTCCGCATGTCGTATGATGCGACGCTGTACCGCTCGCTCCTCCGTAATATCCCGTTCGATACCGACAAAGAATTTCAATTCCCCTGCGGCATCGAAAATCGGAGAAATACGAATGCTCGCAAGATAGAGCTCTCCGTCTTTCCGTCTATTGGTAAGTTCTCCGGCATATCCCTGTTTCTCATGCTTGATGGTATTCCAGAGCGTTTCATAAAAGTCCGCCGACATCTGGCTCCCCCAGAGGGATGGCCTTCTCCCAATCATCTCTTCCTTCCCATATCCCGTCAGCACTTCTGCGGCATGGTTGGCATGCAGGATGACCCCGTCAGAATCGGTAATAATCGTATGGTCAAAACTCGCATCCACCGCCTGCTGGAATTTCGTCAGGTCTTCAGTCTTCTGCTGGAGCTGTTTCTCCGACGCGCCGACATCCTCCAGGATATTAAGGATGGCCAGCTTCGATTGCTCCGCCTCAACGATCTTCTCACGCAATTCTCTCGTCCGATTTTCGACGAGCTCATTCAAAGTCTTCTCGCTATCTTCCTTACTCAGTTTGATGTCACGCAACGATACGAGCATCCCATTGATGCGTCCGGCGAGATGAGAGAACTCATCCTTTCCCGGAAGAAAAATCTGGGACTCATTATCCTGTCGCCGAGTCACTTCTTCGACGGCCGTTCCCAAGCGGAAAAGCCGCCGCAATACCAATAATTCAAAAAGATACCACGCCGTAATCGTGATGATGCTACCAACGACCAATATAATCCAGGTGAATAAGATAATGCTCTGCTGACCCCGCTGGTAGAGCGTCCGATCAAATGTCACCTGTGTGATGAGCGCCCTTTCGCCATCGATATCATTTCTCACCGCATACCCGGATATCGTCGTATCACGATCGCTCCTCGGCTGGAGAAAAATCGTATGATCATCCTCGATCATACGCGCGGCAAGGGAAAAATCAGAATCATCAAATGAATCCCTGTATGGCCTGAAAACAACCTTGAGATGCGTCAGTGCGGAAATTTTCTCCGCCACCGCATCATCGACGAAAGCCGCGAACAGGATCGTCCCGGCTACGGGAGACAGCCCATCGCTCGAAGTAACGGCCCTCGCTACACTCATGACAACCCCTTCGGGGAGTCGGATAATCCCCGAATGCACGCTCTGCGGATCAGCATGCTCCATCAATGCGGCATGGGTCCTAATATGCTCCTCGAAGGAAGGCGAGAACGGGACATCATTCCCTGAGGCGTCGATCTGCTTCCGGAACAGGATATTCCCGTCCTTGTCGGTGATGACGATAAACTGTATATGAAGAAGCTCCAGGGAAATATTCTGGAGATTCACACCGATATACTCCTCGTTGCGATCCTGCACGAAGGCATAGGTATCGTCCCACTGCCCCCAATCCGAAATCTTTACCGAGAGACTGTCAATCTCATTCTGAAAAGCACCCAACACGCGATCGACATTTTCCTCGACCGAATGCCGCTCCAGATCGCGGTAATCATTTCTCAAAACATAGGAAAGGATCCCGTATGTAACGACGAAAAGCACTCCGAAAACCACTCCGACCGACAAGAATACCTTGACCCGAAGATTCATAGCAGTTCCCAGTTACATCCTCTTAAAAGTGCTCCCGTTCCGCTTGCTCGTATTTTTCATGTATAATGCTTCCATGACACCAGTATATCATAGGAATGGTCCCATTCTCGAAATGATACGCTTCATGAAGTCGTGCAGATCCTCATAACCTCTCGTCCTATGGACAATCAGACCCTCCTCAATCTTCTTCTCTCGCAACATCGACAACTGCGCGAGGACCTCGTATCTCTCGACAACGAATTGGCAAAAGGATCTCCGAATCCCCAAATCATTCTCTCGGGACTCTCTCGCTACAAGGACGATCTCGCAGGGCATCTGCAGACCGAGGATCGCCTGTTCTATCCGCTCCTGCTCAAACAGCTCGCGGAAAACCAGCTCGCGGTAGAAAATACGAGACGATTCATCGGCGAAATGGATGTGATCAGCATCCGTGTACAAATTTTTTTCAAAAAATACGCCTCCGTCGAGACGCTCTCACCAGATCTCGCCGCATTCGCGCGCGATTTTCATGCGATGTCCCAAGAAATTCTCCTCAGAATATCTGCAGAAGAAGAAGGCGTCTATGCCTACATGCGCCTTCTCTGAAGAAATGGACCATCCTGCCCGACGACCCCCCTTACTTCCCGACGATAACCGTTACCGGACTGGTCATGGTATCGGGCATATTCGCGGCAGACGCCTTCACCATGCCCGTCGGATATTTCTTGAGAAGACTCTCCTTCACGGCATTCGCATCGGCCTCCGTCACCGGTGCCTTGAAATACACGGTGAGACCGGTATGATCCCCCGTCGCATTGCCCGTCGAGACGGTCCCATATCCGGATCCCATGAGGACACCCGCGACCACGCTCGCCGACCCCTTCGCCGCGCCACCATTCATGACCCTGATCGCGATTTTCTTATTGACAACCGGGGAGTCGGATTTCATCGGAGCGTTCTCTTCCGCCTTCGGTTCCTCCGTCTTTTTCAGCTCCTCCCGTTTATCTTCCGTGACCGTCCCGAGAGGGATATTCTCGATAGAGACCCGATCCGAATGTGCCTGGTTCTCTTTCACCCCGCGATACAGAAACCACCCGCCATAAGAAGCAAGTGCGAGAAGCAAAACCCCTATGACCAATATGATGAGAAACCCGAACAAAGGCTCGCGAGACCGCCTGGTCGCCACACCACCAGAAACCTCCTCATCGGAAACTGTTGTGCTTTGTTCTTCCATACTCATGTGGTCGATCCCAATTTCCGTATCGCAAGCACGATCAGGGCGACGAAGGCGACCATGAGAACGACCAATCGGAGCCACTCATCCATGTATGACCAGTAGCTAGTCGATCCCACAATGAAGGAGAAAATCGCGCCGAATGAGAGTCCGCTCGAGACCGCGAATGCCGTCGCCGGCAAGAAGAGGGCGGCGATGAGGAGAATCGTCCCACCGATCACCGAAACGAAAAAACCGTTCCGCTGATAGACCTTGTCCGCCGCTTCGAAATCCTTTTGACACTGGAACTGCTCATTGCAATATCCGCTGATGATCGCCCCCCTCATGTCCTGCGTCGGTGTTGAGGCATTCCACTGCCCGCCCGCCGAGAGACATGCCGATTCGGTCTGCAGTTCCCCCGTCACCGGCTTTGGCACGCAGTATTTCTCAAATTGCGGTTCATGAAAGACTGTCCGCGTCATCTGCATGAGGAGCAGATTCGTGATCAAGGCGAGACCGATGATGATGAGCCACTTCAAAACGACCGGATACCCCGCAATCTTTGATTCTGATGAATTTTCCATACGATTGTGACTACTGATTACCTCTCCAGTATACACCCTACCTGATGACTTTCGCTACGGCTTTGGCGACTCGCGCATCGAATACCGACGGGATGAT
>CAYOIM010000023.1:9926-16079 GCA_964404075.1 uncultured Bdellovibrionales bacterium
CCCTTGCTATCGAGCACGACGATATCCCCGACGCCATATTTGAGGAGGAGTGACACGATCGCCTGCCCCGCCGCACCCGCACCCGACACGACGATCGCGCAGTCTTTCGGCTTTTTCTTCACGACTTTGAGCGCATTGATGAGCCCCGCGAGGAGCACCATGGCAGTACCATGCTGATCATCATGCATCACCGGAATATTCAGCAGTTCTTTCAATCGCCCCTCTATTTCGAAACACCTGGGCGCAGAAATATCCTCGAGGTTGATTCCCGAAAACGACGGCGCGATATTTTTCACCGTCGCGATGATTTCCTCGGTATCCTGCGTCGAGAGGACGATCGGGATCGCATCGATACCCGAGAGCTCCTTGAACAGCATCGCCTTCCCCTCCATGACCGGGAGCGCACCGAGCGGCCCGATATTCCCAAGTCCGAGCACCGCGGAACCATCGGAAACGATGGCAACGGTATTCCCCCGATAGGTAAGCGCATTCGTCTGCTTGTCTCCTTTGGCGGTCTCGAGCGCAACCGCTCCCACTCCGGGCGTATAGAAAAGTTTCAGCGTATCCTTCGTCACCTTCCCTTTCACTTGTATCTCGATTTTTCCCCGTAATTTCTTGTGGAGGGCAATCGCCTCCGCTCCGACATCCTTCTTCACTGATCGCTTGTTCATATTCATTTCATCTCAGAATTATACTCTCATTCTACCCGATTCCTCCTTTCGAATCCAGATAAAATACAAACGATCATTGCACCCTACCAGAGATACTCTTGCTTCTTTCATCGTTCTTTTTCCCTACCGCAAGCCACTTCTTCCGATCTGTTTCAGAGAAATGTTCTATCGCATAACGGAGCATCGTTCGTGGCATTACGAGGACATTCTTTTCTAAAAAGAGTTCCAATTCTTTCCTGGAAACCCGCTTCCCGACCTCACGAAGCATCCAGCCCGTTGCCTTCTGTATGAGATCCTCCCGATCGCCCAATAATTTTTCTGCCAATCGAAATGTCAGGCTCGCATCGCCTCGTTTTATAAATACGAAACTCGCCACCATCGCTACCCGCCGCTCCCAAAGATTTTTCGATAGGATGAATCGATCCAAAACATTCGTCGATTTCGAAAAGAGATGTGCTCCGACGATCTGAGAAGCCGAGAGATCGACCAGGTCCCAATTATTCACCCGGTCGAGATGCGCAAGATAAAAATCGAAAATTATTTTCCGATCTATCATACTCCCCACTTCAAATTGCGACACGAGGAAAAAGAGTCCGATCAACCGCTCTTCATGATATTTCGATGCGAGAAGCACTTCGATGGAAGAAAGCGGGAGCGTTCCATGTTTTTTCACGATACTCCGCGACTGCGGAACGGTGAGACCGAGGAACACGTCACCTTCACCATATTCCCCCTTCCCCGTTTTGAAAAAAGAAGCGGACACCCTCGCTCGCTCCGCATTTCGCAATAATCGGATTTCCCTTTGGAGAGACAGCATGCGCGTATCAAAACCTCACGACAGAGCCCGACATCCACACCGGTCATCGACCCATCAAAGACGAGAGGCTTCGACACCCCCCACCTCCCCCAGTCTGGTTCTCAACGCTTCGATCTCCTGTTTCATGTCCATCATCTTCAGTTCGCGCCCAACCATGATCGCATTCGTTTTCTCAAGCTCTGTCAGCTTCTCCTGTATTTGCGCCGTCCGTTCAGCGACAGTTTGCTCCAGCTCCGATTTCGCCTTTTCCAATTCGGAAGTACGGAGCGCCACCGTCTCTTCCAATCCCGATTTCGCTTTTTCCAATTCCAAAGTGCGTTCTCGTATCTTCATCTCGAGCACTTCTTGCGACTCCAGGACGCTTTCCGCCATCAGATTGAAAGAACGCGCGAGCATGCCAAGCTCGTCCTGAGCATCCACTTCAACACGGCTGCCCGTATCTCCCTTCCCCAATCTCTCGGCAGCCTCTTTCAATGAACGAAGCGGCCTCACGATGCTACGGACGAAAAGTCCATTGATCGTCACAATCGTCACCGCAAAAAGAATCGTCACTACCGCGATGATCCGCAGCGTCCGCCCCACTATCGCGCTCACTTCGCCGTGCGCGGCCAGGATCTCTTCCTCCTCCAAACCTCGATACGCGCGAAGCAGAGCGACGACATTTTCCCTATCCCGGGAGAACAGATCTTCCATCGGGCGGTCCGATCCATCTGGATACTCATACCGGAAAAAATCACCAGCGATCGCCTCATTCAGATGGGAAACTCTCTCAGAAATGGCTTCGATAAGTTGAGCATCCTCCGACGGAATATTAGGCGTCCCATAATGCACATCTTGCTTCAGCTGACCCATGAGACGATCAAACTCCGCCATATGCGCAAAATAACTCTCCCTGGACTCCACTGCCCCGGAGAGCCGATACGAATGTGCCTCATCGATGCCGAGCAGAAACACTTCCGTCATCGCGCTGAGACGGAGAATACTCGGGATCGGGAGCGCGATCATCTTATCAAAATGATCATTAACTCTCCTGATCTCAAGAAGGCTCACGACACTCAACCCGACGATCATCGCGAGGCTGACGAAAACACTGAGAAAAAGTTTGTTTCTGATGCCCATATTTGTACGATCCTGATCCATTTGCCTTTCCATAATACCAGTATTTAGAGGATATGTAGAGGACGGGAAAACCCTCCCGCACTGTACCTCACAAAAAACGCTGGTCAACCGATTATGAAAAATAGATACTATGCTATACTAAGTATATGATTCCCCCCCAATATCTCATACGGAGTCGAAGGAAAAATCATTACAAATAGCATACTAGATGCTCATACATCTATGAAACTTCTCTTTCACGCACCCGCACCGCTCGCCGTCGTCGGGATCGCGTTTTTCCTCCTCATCCAGTGGCCATACCTCTCATTCATCGATCAGGACCTCCTCGAAGAGCCCTATCTCTACTGGTTTTCCATCTGGGGAATATTGACTCTGTTCCTCTTTTTATTCGCCATTTGTATCGAACGCAATGATCGATAGCAACCTCATACTCACCGGGGCGCTGGTCTACTTCCTCGTATTGTTCCTCATCGCGATCTATACCGAGAAGAAGAAGGGATCGGGGCATACACTGACCAACAATCCCGCTATCTATGTGCTCACGCTTGGAGTATACGCGACCACATGGACATTCTACGGGTCCGTCGGATCCGCCGCGAACTCGAGCTTCCTCTTCCTGTCCATCTATATCGGCCCGACGCTCATGATGATCGCCGTCTACCCGATGCTGAGACGGCTCGTCCGGATCAAGAATGAATACGGCATCACGAATATCGCCGGCTACCTCTCGAGCCGCTACGGAAAATCCCATGAGATCGGCGCGGCAGCGACGCTCATCGCCCTCATCGGCGGCGTACCATACTTCGCGCTCCAGATAAAAGCCGTGGTCTCCTCCTATTCCTTCATCACCCTCGGTACACCGAATGCGGTCCACGGCGATATCGAATTTCTCATCCTGCTCGCCATCATCATTTTTACGATTTCCTTCGGTTTTCGCAGACTGAACCCGGATGAAACGCATTCCGGACTTGTCATGGTCGTCGCGATACAATCAATCGTGAAGCTCGTGGCACTGCTCGGAGCCGGGATATTCACGATCTATTTCATCTTTCACGGATTCAGCGACATACTCGATACTATCCGACACAACAGTGATCTCCTCGAAACGATAAACCGCTCGAAACCGCCCTACTCCCTCTTCCTCTCCTACTTCCTCCTCTCGATGGGCGCGATCATACTCCTCCCGCACATGTTCCATGTCATGGTCGTGGAAAATACCTCCGAAAAACACCTGCGAGACGGCATGTGGGCGCTCCCGATCTATCTCATGCTCGTCACCATCTTCACATTCCCCATCGCCATGGCAGGAATGCTCCTCACAAAAGACGGTTCTCTCGCAGACCTGTTCACGCTCGTCGTGCCGACAATCACCGGACATGCCTGGCTCGCCTTCCTCGTATTCATCGGCGGTCTCTCCGCGGCATTCAGCATGATCATGATATCGACCGTCACTATCACCACCATGGTCGCGAATAACATCATCGTACCGATTCTCAGCTCAGTCTCATGGCTTTCATGGATACAGCGATTCATCCTCCAAGTCCGCTGGCTGACCGTAACAGTCATACTCGGCATCGCGTATCTCTTCGTCGTCTTTATCGGAGATGCCTATGTGCTCGTCAAGATAGGTATGATCTCTTTTGCCGCGGCATTCCAATTCGGTCCCACCCTGATCGGTGGGATCTTCTGGCGACGAGGGAGCCGTATCGGAGCATTGGCGGGACTCTGGATCGGATTTGCCATCTGGATATACACTTCGCTCATACCAGCCTTCGTACGAAGCGGTTGGATTCCGCAGACATTGCTCGATAGCGGACCGCTCGGAATCGGATTTCTCCGTCCCGAACACCTCTTCGGCATCACCAAGTTGGATCCGCTTGCGATCACCGTGCTCTTTTCCATACTGTTCAATGCCGGCGCCTATATCGTCTGTTCCTACCTCTTCCCAAACAACGAAACCGAACAGGAGATCGCGGATCATTTCGTCGGCATTCTCGAAAAAAAGAGCCCTCTCATGGGAGGTATCGGGGAAAAGGCGACCATCGATATCGCCGAAAAAAAGGATCGTATCCGGAAGATATTCACGACCTACCTCAGCGCAGAGCAAGCCCCTCGACAGACGAGCGAATGTCTCCAGAAACTCCATCTCGATACCGCGGAGAAAATGACCCTGCACCAGCTTGCCGAGCTGAACCAACTCGTGGAGAAACAACTCGCGAGCTTCGTCGGAGCGCCGACCGCGAATGTCATCCTTTCTCAAAACAGCCTCTTCTCCGATGACGAAAATGCGCAACTCTCTTCCGTATATGCGAAAATCGTCGCTGATCTCAAGATCACGCCAGAGGAATTCACACGGAAGATAAACTACTTCCTCGATCGGGAAAAAATACTGACTGACGCGAGCAAGGAGCTCGAAGAGAAGGTGCGGATGCGCACCGCAGAGCTCGAAAAGACGAATCGCCAACTGCAGGAATTCAATAAACTCATGATCGGACGCGAGCTGAAAATGGTCGAGCTGAAGAAAGAAATCGAGGCGCTGAAAAACGGCAACTAGCCGGCATCACAGCTTCCTCGAATCATAGGCCCAGTGGAGGAGGGCTTGCCGTTGTCTCGGTCGGCAGAATATATCTCCCGGGCGACAACTCTTCCTCAGCTGCGCGATGTGCCTTCGCATCGCTTGCCACCTCCGTATCTGCCGCTCGTCGTCATCGGTCCGGCGTCCCAGAAAATACCGGCAGTACCACTCGAACCATCCGCGCGGATCCTGGGGGTGGATCCATCCTTTCGCCTGCCATACCGACAGCGGCTGGCTCGCATTCACTCGAAAGTAATTCAGTTCCGCATGTCGCTTTCCATCCGGCGAGAGCTTCGCCTTCGCGAACCAATCCTTCGGGAACTCTTCCGGCTGATCCGAAAAATACAAACCGCCGAATACCCCGAGCTCAAGCATCTCCTTCGGCGTAAGATCCGGCTGGAACCGCGGATCGAATTTCTTGTTCCTCATTCCTTTCTTCGTCATACGGAGAAACTTGCGGGAAGAAGGACCCTGACCCCGAAGGTTTTCAGGACCCTACCTCGTGAGATCCTCGAGGGATTTGAGCGGTTTCAATTCATACAGATAATACACACCGACGATAACCGCGAAGGCGACGGCGCAATAGATCATCTCGATTGCCAGGATGTCGGGATACAGCATTTTCCGGGCAATGATGAGGAGCATCAATTCCATCACGACGGTGATGCTGTGCACCAGGATGAGGCGGGCGACTTCGAACCCCAAGAGGATAAGGAGAATGGACGCGATGAAATCATACATCGTCGCCAGACTCGACCAATCCCTCTGAAAAAAATCCCCAACGGTAAGCACCCCGAAATACACGACCCCGCAAAACACCAGCCCCGTCAAAACGATTTCGGCTAATTTCAAAATGAAATCCTCTCCTCGCAGTATATTGGTAATGAGTTTTTCCATCTTCTGCATATCTCGTTATCGATTCAAAAAGGTTATCGTCAATTGCAGGCAAGTGGCGAAGATGACCCAGAGCA
>CAYOIM010000024.1:0-1814 GCA_964404075.1 uncultured Bdellovibrionales bacterium
ACCGTCGCTCCGGGAGGTCGTCATATCGAGGTGATGGGGAGTCACAATCCTCATACGAAGCAGACCGTTCTCCGTACCGAGCGCATCCAGTATTGGATGGGTCAGGGTGCGCAGCTCTCTCCGACCGTGCACAATCTCCTCGTAAGAGAGGGCGTGATCGAAGGGAAGAAGATCGCCGTCAAGATGGATCGTCCGGTCATGGCGGAGCCAGCCGCTTCTGAAGTCGTGGCAGGCAAGCCGGTTGTCGAAGAAGTGACGGCGAAGGAGGCTCCGGCGAAAGCGGCTGTTGAGGCGGTTGAAGTGCCGGCAGAAACTGTTATCGCTCCGGCGGCGGAAGAGAAAACAGAGAAAGCGCAATAAGATCGATTTTTCAGAAGTGGATAAGTGAAGAGGTTCCGTAGAAATGGGGCGGGCGTCGGAAGATACCGGAAGTCCTCATGAGGAAAGAATGTTTCATCGGAAGATGAAGGTCGAATTTCTTTCAGCTACGGATACGCATTCGTAGTTTTTTGTTTGAGAAAAGAGCGAATATGATGAGAAAAAATGAGAAGGAGGCATTGAAGGATGCGGTCGTCGCACAGATCAATGATTCGAAAGCGCTCGTGTTCGCCGATTATAAGGGCGTGACGATGAAGGACTTCGACAAGATCCGGAAGTCTCTTCGTGAGAGCGGTTCCAGGTGGCAGATCCTGAAAAAAACGATTCTTGGCATCGCCCTTCGGGATGCCGGCATAGAAGCCGATATGGCGAAACTCGAGGGTCAGGTCGGAGTCGCTTTCTCTTCTGATGAGGTGTCCGCCGCGAAGGCGTTCACGCAGTTCATCAGGGAGAACAAGGGAACGACGCTTTCGATTCTCGGGGGAGTGCTCGAATCGAAGATGCTTTCAGCCGAAGAGGTGAAAGCGCTCGCCAAGCTCCCGAGCCGCGATGAGATGCGCGCCAGGCTGGTTGGCACTCTCCAGGCTCCGATCGGCGGTTTCGTGCGGACGCTGTCGGCCAATCTCTCCGGTCTGGTTCGGGTGCTCGATGCAGTGAAGGAACAGAAGAGTAATGGGTAACAAGTAACTGGTAATGAGTAAAGCAAAAAACTCAGTAAGTGGTTTCAGTTCCTCATTACAAATTACAAGTTACGCAGTTCAGTATTTACTAATCCGACAATAAATCACTTAATATAAGTATATGGATGAAGCAAAGAAAGAGGTTGTCGTGCCAGCGAAGTTCGAAAAACTCGTTGCTGAAATCGAGAAGATGAGTGTGCTTGATCTCTCGGAGCTCGTGAAGGTGCTCGAGGAGAAGTTCGGCGTTTCTGCCGCCGCTCCGATGATGATGGGCGCGGCGCCTGTGGTCGCCGGTGCCGTTGAAGTCGCCGAGGAGAAGAGCGAATTTGATGTCGAATTGACTGCTGTCGGCGCCCAGAAGATCAATGTGATCAAGGCTGTCCGTGAGATCACCGGTCTCGGATTGAAGGAAGCGAAGGATATCGTCGATGCCGCTCCGAAGGCCGTAAAGGAAAAAGTTTCCAAGGCTGATGCCGAGACGATCAAGAAGAAGCTCGAGGAGGCCGGTGCGACCGTGACCTTGAAGTAATCGTGAGAGGTGTGAAGTGAAGAGAAATGAGCGGAGAAGAAAGGGGGCTCACGCCCTCTTTTTTCATCCTGGGATATCGTGTATACTGAACAGATTGTAATCTATCAAGCATTTGTTCGTATGGAATTTTTTGGAATCAGCCTGCCGGAACTCATCACGATCATCGGATTGGCGGGAGTGTGTTTCATCGTGTTCGCCGAGACCGGACTCTTGCTCGGGTTTTTCCT
>CAYOIM010000024.1:1914-11339 GCA_964404075.1 uncultured Bdellovibrionales bacterium
ATCGTCATCGCTTCCTTTCTCCCGGTGGCGCATAAATACTGGATGGATCACCGGAAAGCCGTCATCGCCGGAAAAAATTGACAAAGAGAGGGAAAAGAGTACCATGGAGCCATATTTGAAGCAGAAAACACAAAGGAGGGAGGCCTTTTTTTATTTGGTCTTTTTTCAGCAAACGGTGAGAGTATGTATGGAATCCTCCGAAAAATAGCACTGACACCAAAGACGGTCATCCCCCTTACGGATCTCCTTTCGGGCGGGGCGGAGGCGAGGGGGCGGAAGCTCGAGGAAAGGATCGCGCGGATGTTCAATGGGTCGCTCTCGATCCGCGTCGTATCGGCGGGATCATCCAATGCTGAGGAACAGGAGCTCGTCGCGCTTTCGAACGGGTATTATGACATAGAACGGTTCGGTATCCGATTCGTGGCGTCTCCCCGGCATGCCGATATGCTCATGGTGACCGGACCGGTTTCTCGCAATATGGCAGAGGCGGTGCGTCGTACCTACGAGGCGATGCCGACGCCGAAAATCGTTGTCGCGCTCGGGGACGGCGCCATCGACGGCGGAGTATTCCGCGACTCGTATGCCATTCACAATTCCCTGTCCGAAGTCATCCCGGTCGATTTCGAGATTCCAGGAGATCCGCCATCGCCACGGGATATCATCTCGGCATTGTTTCATATACTCGAAGATACGCGGGTATCAGTATGATAGAATCATTTGCGGCAATCGACACCTTCTTCTTCGCTCTCGGCATTCTTCTTGCCGGAGGTTTCCTCGGTTTCGCACTTGCACGGGTGACCGATCAGAAAACAACCGATATCGTGACGCAAGGAAGCGCCGGTATCGCCTCTTTCATCATCGCCTGTTTCGCCTCGGGCATCCTCTATCGGGGTGCCGGAGCGACAGCATCCTTCGAAACGGTATTTCCGTCGCTCTCGCTCTCCTTCCGTATCGATGGGCTTTCCGCATTCTTTCTCTTGATTATCGGTGTTGTCGCGACGCTCGCATCGCTGTATGGCATCGGGTATCGCAAGCGATCCGGCGGACGCTATCGTTCGGAAGTATTCGGGTTTTTTTATGCCTTATTTCTCGCCGGACTGTTCCTCGTGCCGGTGGCCAATCACGGACTCTTTTTCCTCATTGTCTGGGAGATGATGTCGCTCGCTTCGTATTTTCTCGTGGTCATCGAACATCATGAGTCGGAGAATGTGAGAGCCGGCTTCCTGTACCTTCTCATGACGCATTTCGGAACGATGTGCATCTCATTGTCATTTTTTTTCGTTTGGGGGGCGACGGGATCGTTTGATTTCGATATGTGGCGCGCGTCTCTGGGGTCGATCGATGCCATGACTCTGGGGTGGGTATATGGGTTGGCGCTCATCGGTTTCGGGACAAAAGCGGGAATTATTCCTCTGCACATCTGGCTCCCGGAGGCGCATCCGGCCGCTCCATCGCATGTATCGGCGCTGATGTCCGGAGTCATGCTGAAGACTTCGATTCTCATGCTCATCCGTTTTTTCTTCGACTTTTTTCCGGGTGCAGGGATGGAGTGGGGTCTCCTCATCCTGGTCATCGCCTCCGTATCGGCGCTCCTCGGAGTACTCTACGCATTATCCGAACATGATCTCAAGCGGCTCCTCGCGTATCATAGCGTGGAAAATATCGGGATTATCCTGCTCGGTCTCGGAAGTGCCGTGGTGGCAGGCGGATATGGGAGGGAGAGCCTCATCTTTTTCGGTCTTGCGGCGGCGCTCTACCATACGATGAATCACGCGATGTTCAAGTCGCTTCTCTTTCTCGCGGCGGGGTCGGTCGTATCGGCGACGAGAACGCGGAATATGGAATCGTACGGTGGGCTCTTGAAAATGCTTCCTTGGACGGGATTTTTCTTTCTCGTCGGATCGATGGCGATTTCCGCGCTCCCGCCGCTCAATGGATTCGCGAGCGAATGGCTGACATTTCAATCGCTCTTTATCGGCGTCTCGTCCCCGAGCATTCTCGTGAAAAGTGTTTTCATCGGATCCATCGCCGCGCTTGCTTTGACCGGAGGGCTCGCCGCCGCGTGTTTTGTGAAAGCGTTCGGCATCTCGTTCCTCGCCCGACCGAGGAGCGATGCGGTTCGTTGCGCGAGGGAATCTTCGGCCGTCATGCTCATCCCGATGGGCGTGCTCGCATTCCTTTCGGTCATATTGGGGGTTTTCTCGACGACGGTGATCGCCGGGCTCGTCGGTATCGTGGGAAGTATCGCTCCGGCGACCGGGGAACCGCTCCATTTCACTTTTCGGGAATTGATAGAGACCCGGTCGGTATTTTCGACCGTGCTTCCGCTCGAATGGGTGACGATCGGACTTGGTCTCGCACTCGCACTCACGGGCGCATCAGTGTGGTGGTATACCAGGAAGCGATCCGTCGTGGTGGCTCGTACTTGGGATTGCGGGGAGAATCTCAGCGTCCGAACGGAAATCACGGGTACGAGTTTCGGTCATTCCCTTATGACTCTTTTCCGGGGCGTCCTCCGACCGACGAGACAGACGGATGTGGAGTATCATGATGATGCGTCGCGATACTTCATCGCATCGTATACGGTAACGACGGATCGGGTGGATGTCTATCGCAGATATTTCTATCGACCCGTGCAGACGATTCTCGCCTTCCTCGGGAACAAAGTGAAATTGCTCCAGACGGGCAATATCAATATCTATCTTCTCTACATCTTCCTCACGCTGATCATTCTCTGTATCATCGCAACCAAACCAGCAATTTTATGATCTTTCTTTTTTCCATCGCGGCGCTTTTTCAGATTTTTTTCATTCCGGTCGTCTCGCCGCTCGTTGTCGGTGTGATCCGGAAGATGAAAGCGCGTCTTCAGAATCGCGAAGGGGCGAGCGTATTCCAGCCGTATTTCGATATCGCGAAACTTTTCCGAAAGGATGAAGTCCTTTCGGAGGATGCATCATGGATCTTTCGCGTCGCACCATTCGTCGTTTTCGGCGTGACGATACTGATCGGATGGAGCGTGCCGATAGTGTTTCTCGGGATGACCTATGTTCCGGCGAGCGATTTCCTCGTCATCATGTATCTCTTTCTCCTCGCGACTTTCTTCCTCGCGCTTGCCGGGCTGGATACGGGGAGCGGTTTCGGAGGATTTGGTTCGAGTCGGGAGATGATGGTGTCGGCACTGGCCGAGGGAGGGCTCCTCTTCTCTCTTCTCGTTCCGGCTCTGGCGACGGGGACGACGAATGTGGCGCTCATCGTCGAGACACTGCAGGACTTTTCATTGACGCAGTTTTCTCCGATACTCATCGCATTCCTCGCATTTTTCATCGCCTTTCTCGCCGAGAATTCGCGTTTTCCGGTGGATAATCCATCGACGCATCTCGAGCTGACCATGATCCACGAGGCGATGATCCTCGAATATTCCGGAAAGCGACTGGCGTTGATGGAGTGGGCGGCGATGAACAAGCTCCTCATCTTCATCGTGCTCGGAGGCAACCTATTCTTTCCATGGGGAGTGAGCGGGCAACTCGCATACGGAGCGATCCTCATCGCCATCGCCGTCTTCGCCCTGAAGACCGGATTGTTCGTATTCGCGGTCGCCGGCATCGAATCGACGATGGCGAAATTTCGCATTTTCCGCGTGCCTGATCTCCTGTTCACCTCGCTCGTTCTCGGTATGATCGCCCTCAGCATTATCATGACGATATAACCCTATGGAAAATACATTCCTTAGCGCTGTCATTCTCCTCGATGCCTCCGCTTTTCTCCTCGCGATACTGATGCATCTCACGCGCCGCAATGCGAATCTCGTGCGGCTGTATCTGATCCAGTCGCTCGCGCTTACGGCGCTCCTTCTCCTCTTGGGCATTTCGGCCGGCGAGAAATCACTCCTCCTGATGGCGCTCCTCACTTTCTTCGTGAAAGTGATCGTCGCGCCGATATTTTTCTTCCGGGTTCTCCGAAAGATTCCCGGAGCCGAGATGTCAGCGACGAATTATCTTTCCGTGCCACAGACGCTTCTCATCATTATGGCGCTCGTCATCCTTTCCTATTCGAAGATCATCGTGCCGCTCGGTGCTGAGATGCCGGAGATGCTCGGACTTTTCTCCCTCAATATGTCGCTGGTTCTCGTTTCCATCTTTCTCCTCATCAATCGGCGCGGTATTTTCACGCAGATTGTCGGCATTCTCTGTCTGGAGAATGGCATCGTGTTCCTCTCGACGATCGCCTCGGTGAAGCAACCGATCGGTCTCGAGATCGGCATGCTGTTTGATATCGGACTGTGGATCGTCGTCGCCATGGTCTTCATTTCCATGATTCACTCGCAGTTCGGGACACTTTCGACGACGCCACTCCGAAAACTCACTGAAGAATGACGCATATGATACTCGCTTTTCTTATCATCGCTCCGCTCCTCGCCGCGATCATCGCGCTCATACTGGAGCCCCGACAGCGCCTGCTCATCGAGGGAGCCGTTTTGATCTCTCAGCTCGTTTCTTTCTTGTGCTCGATCCGCGTCCTGTATGCGGTAGCGGCGGGCGGACATGTCGCGTTCACCCCGTTCCTCCGCATCGATGCGCTCGGCGCGTGGTTCCTCCTCATCGTCTCCGGTATCGGTCTCGCGGCGGCGATCCATACGCTCGGATATCTCCGTGAAGAAGTGAGGAAGGGCATTATCGGCCTCCGACGGGTGCGGCAGTATTATGTCCTGTTCAGCATTTTCCTTTTCGCTATGCTCCTCGCGGTCTCGGCGAATTATCCGATTCTCATGTGGATCGCCATCGAGATGACGACGCTTTCGACGGTTTTCCTCATCAGTTTTTATCATGAGCCTGCTTCGACGGAAGCCGCTTGGAAATATCTCATGCTGAATTCGCTCGGACTCCTCCTCGGACTGCTCGGCGTGATGCTGTTTTTCTCTCTCCCCGAAGGTGGGGTGGGAGGATTTGATTGGGAGAGTATCCGTCTCGCGGCGAAGGGTGGACTCTCGCCGGTCGCCGCGAAAATCGCCTTCGTCTGCATTTTCGTCGGATATGGGACCAAGGTCGGATTTGCGCCTCTGCATACCTGGCTTCCGGACGCGCATAGCAAGGCTCCAGCACCGATTTCAGCCCTTCTTTCCGGAGTGCTTCTCAATGTTGCGTTCCTCGTCATACTGCGGTTCTCGGAAATCGTCCAGGCGGCGGGAGCGGGGGAATTCGTGACGCACATCTTCCTCTTTTTCGGTTTCTTCTCGGTAGCACTCTCGGCATTCATTATGTTCGTCCAGAAAAACTACAAGCGATTGCTTGCATATTCGAGCATCGACCATATGGGGATTATCGCGCTCGGATTCGCCTTCGGCGGCGGCGGGACATTCGCGGCACTGCTCCATACCCTGTATCATGCCTTGCTGAAGTCGATACTCTTCTTTTCCGCGGGCAATATTTTCGTGAAATACGGTTCGACGAAGATACAGAATGTGAGCGGTGTCTTTCGGACGCTTCCGGTCACAGGAGTCATTTTCTTCGGCGCCTTTCTCGCACTTTCCGGTTTGCCGCCATTCGGGATGTTTCTCTCCAAGATGCTCATACTCTCTGCCGGATTCTCCGCACATCCGATTCTGGTCGTTCTCATCTTCGTTCTTCTCGCCGTGGTGTTCTTCGGATTGTTCCGACAAATCTCGGCTTTGTGTTTCGGCCATGTCTCACCGGGTATCTTGCCCGGTGAATCCAATGCCTGGACGACTCTGCCGATCATCGCACTTTCAGCCGTATTCGTCGTGCTGAGTTTCATTTTCCCGGCGCCGCTCCGCGAGGTGCTCGAACAAGCGGCGCTTTTCCTCAATCAATAAAAAATTTACGAGAGAACGATACCAGTATGGCAACAGCACAAGAAATGATGGTACGGCTTGGCCTCGATCGGTATGTTCCCGAAGAACACGGGAATGTCATCGCTTTTCGCGTGCGACAGGACGAGTGGGTATCGGTCTGTCAGCCACTCTTTTCTGGGAAGGGATTGCGACTCCTGACTCTACTGGCGAGCGATGATCGGAAGGAAAGTGGTTCGTTCCGGGTGTCTGCATGCTTCGGCGTCCCGAAAGAAAATTTGTTTCTCGTACCGTATATCACGATCGATCCGGCGATTCCGAAGTTTCCTTCTCTCGCGAAAAGTATCCATCAGGCGGGCGGGTACGAGCGGGAAATCCATTCATTCTTCGGACTCGTACCGGAAGGACATCCCGATCTTCGTCGGATCAACCTTCACGATGATTTTCCGGATGGCGTTTTCCCCTTGCGTAAGGATTTCGATGGCACCAGTCATCCGATAGGGAGGACGGCGACACCATACGCATTTCGGACGGTTGAGGGAGAGGGGATCTACGAGATTCCCGTGGGACCGGTGCACGCGGGCATTATCGAGCCGGGACATTTCCGTTTCAGCGTTCTCGGTGAGGAAATTCTTGCTTTTGAATCGAAGCTCGGGTATGTCCATAAAGGCGTTGAAAAATTATTTGAATCACAGAGCATCGACGGACAGGTGACACTTGCCGAGCGGGTATCGGGCGACAGTTCGGTCGCGCACGCGCTCGCTTTCGTGCAGGGAGCGGAGTCGCTCGCGGGTATTTCGGTGCCACCTCGGGCGCAGTATATCCGGATGGTGTGTGCCGAGTTGGAACGCCTCGCGAATCATGTGAATGACATGGCGTTCATTATGTTCGATACGGGATTTTCATTTGGCGGGAGTCATGGTACGAGATTGCGCGAGCGCATCATGCAGTGGGCAGAGAGCATTTCCGGAAATCGGTATTCCCGAGGGATGGTCGTGCTCGGGGGCGTTGGCAGGGATATATCGATCGAGTTCGTGGATGCTCTCGCGGATGACCTGGAATTGATCGAGGAGGATTTCGAGGAAATCATAGCCGCGTCTATGGAGAGCGATTCACTGCTCAACCGTCTCAAACGAACGGGAACGCTCGATACGGAAATCGCGCTCGATCATGGTGTGATCGGGGTACCGATCCGCGCGCTCGGAGTGGAGTCTGATGCCCGCATCGATTTCCCGTATGCCGCGTATGAGTCCGTGCAATTCGCTGTGCCGACGGAGACGACGGGCGATGTGTATGCGCGACTTTTTATCCGTATCAGGGAATCGCGATCATCATTCCACATCTTGAATCAGGTACTCGCACTGCTTCCCGGTGAGCGAAGCGGTCTCGTCGGAGATAGGAGATCATGTCGCCCGAAGAGTATCGCTTTTGGCATAAGCGAGGGGTGGAGGGGGGATATCGTTTACTGCCTTATGAGCGATGCGACAGGAGTGATCACCCGTGTGAAGGTGCGCGACCCGTCATTCCTCAATTGGCAGATTTTTCCGTACATCCTCGGCAATGATGTCGTGCCGGATTTCCCCCTCATCAACAAGAGCTTCAACCTCTCCTACTCGGGGAATGACTTGTAATGGTTTGTAAAAAATCGCGCTTCATGTTATTATTCATTCCCGAATGAGTCGGTTTTTTTGTTTATGAATAGCATCGGTTGTTATGGTCAAGGACAGTGTCGTCATGCGGTTTGAAAAGGTGTCTTTCGAATATGGACATCAGAAGCCCATTCTCGATGAGGTGAGTTTTTCGGTGCGCGCGGGGATGAAGTTCACGCTCATGGGACAGAATGGCGCCGGCAAGAGTTCGCTCTTCAAATTGATCACGGGGGAGCTCAAGCCGCAGATGGGTAAGGTGGTGATTGATCGCGATGCGACGGTCGCCATTGCGAAGCAGACCATTCCAAGGGAAGATCTCGAGCTCTCTGTGCGGGAGTTTTTCGCCAAGGTATTTTCCGGAAAAGAGTGGGAGCTCGCTTCTGCCGTGAAGGATATCCTCGAGGTGGTGAATATGCCTGCGCCGATGGAGAGGAAGATCGGTTCGTTTTCGGGCGGACAACAGGCGCGCCTCCTCCTCGCATCGGCGCTTATCCAGAATCCGGATATTCTCCTCCTCGATGAGCCGACGAACAATCTCGATGCGGCCGGCATCGAACACCTGACGGCCTTTCTCATCGGGTATGAGAAGACTTGTATTGTGATTTCCCATGATGCGGATTTCCTCAACGCGTTCACGCATGGCGTGCTCTACCTCGATGTGTTCACGCATACGATCGAGCAGTATTCGGGAGATTACTACGATGTGGTCGCCGAGATCGCCGCACGGATCGAGAAGGAGCAACGGGAGAATGTGCGTCTCGAGCGGACGATCAAGGAGAAGAAAGATCAGGCGAATGTGTTCGCGAACAAGGGAGGCAAGCTCCGGGCGGTCGCGAAGCGTATGCGTACGCTCGCGGAAGACCTCGAAGAGAACAAGGTGGATGTCCGCCAGGAAGACAGGACGCTCGGGGACTTCACGATCACCGCTCCGGAAATGCCGGGGAATATCGTGAAGATAAAGAGCGTTTCGGTCGTGAGGAATCATGAGGCGGAAGTGAAGCCGGTCGATATCGCCCTGAAGAAGAATACGCATCTCCTCATCGCCGGACCGAATGGTATCGGGAAGAGCTCGTTCCTCCAGGATCTGGCGGCGGGAAATCCGGATCGGGTGGAGGTGTCTCCGGATGCGAGAGTCGGGTACTATCGTCAGGATTTTTCGACGCTCGATTTCGGTCGGACGGGATTTCAGGCGCTTTCCGATGTGATGGAGGGCGGTACGGACGAGGATGTCTATCGCACTGCCGGACGATTCCTCATTCCGGCGGAACTCCTCCGCAACAATGTCTCGAGTTTTTCCGAGGGACAGAAGGGACTCCTCCTCTTCGCAAGGCTCGTTCTCCAGAAGCCGAACCTCCTCATCCTCGATGAACCGACCAATCATATCAATTTCCGTCATATCCCGGTCATCGCGAAGGCGCTCGACGGGTACACCGGGGCGATGATCCTCGTGTCGCATGTGCCGGATTTCGTCGCGCAGATCCGCATCGATGAAGTGCTCGACCTGGGGAGCTTGTAGTATATGGGAGGTATTTTTTAGAAACTTTTTCAAAATTAATTTTCACGACCTGTGACCCGAAGACAGCTCAGTGGTCTTTGAAATTATTTTAAAAGTTTTTAAGAGTCAGAAGTTTCTGAAAACTTATTTTCACGACCTGTTAGCTGAGACAGTTAACGCGGTCTTTGAAAATTGTTTTCAGAAAATTCTCATCAAGTTCACAGAGAGTTATGGATAAATCTTTCGATGTTATCGTGATCGGTGGGGGACCGGCAGGGATGATGGCGGCGGGACGGGCGGCTGAGAGCGGTGCGAGGGTTCTGTTGCTCGAGAAAAACGCCCGACTCGGCGAAAAACTGCTCATCAGTGGCGGTGGGCGATGCAATGTGACAAATGCCGAACCCGATCTTCATAATTTTTTGGCGAAGTATGGGTACGCGGCGAAATTTCTCTACTCGCCGTTTTCGAAATTCGG
>CAYOIM010000024.1:11439-15459 GCA_964404075.1 uncultured Bdellovibrionales bacterium
ACCGGAGGGAAGTCGCATCCGGAAACCGGTTCGACGGGAGATGGATTCGAATGGCTGAAGGAAATCGGACATACCGTTATCGATCCGGATCCGTCGCTCGTCCCGATACGGGTGGAAGAAAAATGGGTGTCGGAACTTTCCGGAATGAGCTTCGAGGATGCGAAGCTCTCGATATGTCAGGCGGGCAAAAAACAAAGCGGTCATCGTGGCAAACTCCTGTTCACGCATTTCGGATTGAGCGGTCCACTCGTCCTCAATATGAGCAAGGACATCGGCGAGTCGCTGAAATATGGCAAGACGGAAGTATCGATAGATTTTTTTCCGACATCTGATGTTAAGTCTCTGGATACGAGCATTCAGGATGTGTTTGCGAGAAATTTGAACAAGCAGATCAAGAATGTCTTGAGAGAGCTCGTGCCGCCGCTCTTCGTTCCGATTCTCTTGCGTCTTTCGGATGTCAATCCGGACAAAGAGGTGAACGGTATGACGCGCGAGGAACGGAGGATGCTGGGAAAACTCTTGAAAGATTTCCGCCTCTTAGTGATGGGACTGCTCGGACCGGAGAAAGCGATCGTGACGAGCGGTGGTGTCGCCCTCTCGGAGGTTGATTTCAGCACCATGCGATCGCGGCTGTACCCGAATCTCTTCCTCGTCGGAGACATTCTCAATATCGATAGGCCTTCGGGTGGATACAGCCTCCAGCTCTGCTGGACCACGGGATTCGTCGCCGGGATGTCTGCCAGTTTGTAATTTAGAATGGTAGTGTATAAGTGACGAATCCTCGTTCGTTTTCGCGACGAAGCCAGATGAAGGCTTGTTTTTTTGGAAGATCAATGAGAACTCGTGCAATGGTTCTTGGATTGAAGATGTCGGAGTTATTACCAACATGGGTACCGGTAAGTTTTTTGAGACCTTCGACAGAGTGAATGGAATGAATGGTTTGTTGTGCTACATTGAGCCGATCGTAAGTAGTGCTCGTGGTATCAGGCATTATGAGATTTTCCCGAGAGAGGAAGTGATTGGTGTGGATGAAAGGTAATGTTGGTTTTTTTTCTACCATGTCATCGTGGTCAAATTCAATATTCAAAATTTCGTCAGGATTTTTAATGAGAGTGATGCTATAGGATGACATTTTTTGGACTTGACTCATATATTTCGAATCGGTAGCCATGTCTTTTGTCTCCGAGAGAAAACGTGCCAGAAAATTTTTTGAAATTCCCGGGACGGTATATTGGAATGGGAGAGAGTTGACCATGCTGACATAACCATGCGAATTGATGCTCAATGCATTGCCTCCGAGAGTATTGTAGTAATAGAGTTCGAGTATGGTGGTATCTCGAATGGTTTTTTGTATGATGCATATCTTGTCTGCAGAAGTTTCATTCCAGTCTTCGTTGTGTGCGATAAGCAATCCTTGTTCTGTGATTATGGAGGTACAGTGCTCTTCTGATGCGGAGTCGAGTTCATCTTCAAAGCTGATGGCAAAGAGATCGAGAAAATCAACATTGGCTCCAGATGCGTATCCCCGGAGTTCCATTATGTATTGAGGAAAATGTTCCGTGTGAAGAGCGATGCGCGATTGTGCAATCTCCTGTTTCTGTATCCAGGATGGATGTTTTGATGATTCACTGACTGACGCCTGACATTCTATACGAAATCTCGCTCCCATTTTTTCTCCGAGATCGTAATTATTTTCAGCAGAAAAAACGAAAAAATTTTTGTGCAATCTTTTCTGGTCATTATCTTGCTGTGATGGAAGGAAAGTCATTTCTTTCTCGTTTTCGAGTATTTTGTCCACATTTCGGAAAAGAGAGGGGATATCTCGAGGAGCTCATCGAAGGTGCCGCTCGCGATGATTTGACCGCGGTCAAAAAGATGGATGGTATCGAACATCCGGAGGAGATGGAGCCGGTGGATGGAGGCGATGATCGTCTTGTCCGTATAGGTCGAGAAAATATTTTCGTAGATCAGCGCCTCGTTGTGGGCATCGACACTGCTCGTGGATTCGTCGAGGAGGATGATGGATTTGTCTTCCGATGCCATGAGTCCTCGCGCGAGGGCGAGTCGCTGTTTCTCTCCGCCGGAGAGATTGACTCCTTTTTCGACGATAGATGAATCGAGCCCGTGAGGGAGCCGATCGATGACGGATGTGAATCGTGCGAGCCCCGCATACTCCCTGATCTCCTCATCGGTCCGGTCGATGCCCATGGTGATATTTTCGCGGATGGTCGTCGCGAAGATTTCCGGATCCTGGGGGATGAGGGCGATGTCGTCCTGCATGGATTGGAACGCCTTCGGAAGCGTTTTCTTGTCGAGGGTAAGCGTGACGGAAGTCGGTTGATAGAGACCGCGGAGGATCTTGAGAAAGGTGGTTTTGCCACTGCCGCTCTCGCCGATCACCGCGATTTTTTCGCCGCGGGGGAATGACAGGGAGACATTGTCGAGATGGAGATCTCCGGATTTTTTTCCATGATAGGAGAATTGGAGATCCTGGATGGAGCACCACTTCCAGTTCTTGTGGGGATGTTGCTTGATGCGGTATTGTTTCCTGAAATCATCGGAGAGCTCCTCCGCATTTTCGAGTCGGGTGCGCCAGCGGACCGTATCGCTGTAGAGATAGGCGAAGGTGTAGAAGATGCTGTTGATGCGCTCGGTGTAGCTGTAGAGAGCGTAGAGCGTGCCGATGAGCACGGTTTCACCACTCCTGACGGCGAGGAAGGCATAGAGTCCGAGGACGAAGAAGGAAGTAGTGCTACTCGCCATGCTTGCCATGAACCATTTCCATTCATTGAGCCTGGTGTTTCTTCTGAAAAGATCGAAAGGAGCGAACATGCTCTTTACGATATCGCTCGTGAGGAGGGATTCCACGCGGAGGATGATGACGGTGGAGATATTGCTGATGCCATCATAGATCTTGGCGGCTACCTTGTTTTCGAATTTGCTGAGTTCGCGGTATTGCGGGATGATGGCGCGATCGAATCTAATGATGATGCGGATGGCGATGAATGAGGTGAAGCAGATGACGAATACCGTGTTGAAATTGAAGAGCGCGAGCGCGATGATGGAACCGACGAACTTGACGAACGCCTGGATGATCTGGAACCCGTTTTCCGAGAAATCGAAAAGCGCCCGGGAGCCTTTTTCGATCTTGTCGATAGTGTCTCCGGAATGGTGGTCGGCGTGCCAGGACATTGGGAGGGCGAAGGTTCCCTCGAGGAGGTATTTGCGATAATTCGTTTTGACGAGGAATGCGTTTTCCGTTTCGATGACGCGAGCCGGTCCGTGGAAGAGCCAGAAAGCGATTGTTTGCAGTATGAGAAGTGATACGAGGAAGAGATAGGAATGGAAATTTTCCGTCGTGATGCCCTGTTCCTGCACGGTATTGAGAATCTTCCCGACGATGAGCGGTTCGAGCAGGGCGATGATATTCGCGATGACAAACATCGCCACGAAAAGGACGATTCGGGAGTGATTGCCTTTGGAAAACTTCCAAGTCGTTTTGGCGAGGGCGGAGATCGGATTATCGGGCATAGGAGAAAAAGATGCGGAGAGTCGTATCGCTTCGCATGGAGGATTATTGCTTCACCATGCACTCGCGGATGATCCGGAGGAGTATGATGAAGAGGACGACGAGGGCGATATACCAGACGACGAGAGTCGGGTAGGAAAAATGATACAGATCGAGCACGGAGGCAAAGAAGATCCCGTACCAGGATGCGCCGGCGATGGCGGGTCCCAGCCACATGGCGATGAGACGCTTTTCCATGAGGACAGCATTCGCAAAAATAATCGCGAGGAACGACGCTTGTGCCGCGAGCGTGTCGGTGCCGACCGGTATCGGCATACCCTGCCATATCTGATAGCCTTGCGCGGTATAGCCGAGGAAGAGGAGTATCATCCCGGCACGGAGGAGGAAGTAGACGGTATGGAGGAATCGCTTCTCGGTATCATCGATCACCCCATCTGCGATGGACTGGTGGAAGAACGAGATGGCATAGGTGGATGAACCGACGCCGAGCG
>CAYOIM010000025.1:0-9191 GCA_964404075.1 uncultured Bdellovibrionales bacterium
TCCTTGGCACAAAGACATAATCAGGATATGGAGCGAACGATTCAAAGAACAAAGCCCTAATATACATCATTTCAACAAATCTGTCAAAGGATACCAAAACTTGCCTCGATCGACTTTTTTCCGTACAATACGGAAAGAATCCGCATTCTTTCATCATTCATTTTCGCCCAGTATGCCGAAAAAGACCGTCGCCGTAGTCGGGCTCGGATATGTCGGACTCCCACTCGCGGTACGATCCGTGGAGCGCGGATACGCCGTCATCGGGTTCGATACCGATCAGCGGAAGATCGCCGCCCTGAAAAAGAAAAAAAGTCCCATCGAGGATTCCTACCTGATCGAAAATATCCCGAAATTCCCCTTCGAGGCGACCGATGAGCCCCGGAAGCTGAAGGCGGCGGACATCGTCCTCATCTGCGTCCCGACGCCGGTCGACTCCTCTTTCTATCCCGATCTCGAGCCGGTCATCTCGGCATGCGAACTCATCGCCAAAAACGGGAAGCGAGGCGCCCTCGTCGTCCTCGAATCCACCGTCAATCCGGGCGTTTCGGAAGAAATCATGAAACCGATTTTCGAGAAGCACGGCTTCGCGGTCGGCAAGGATATCTTCCTGGCGCACTGCCCCGAACGCATCAACCCCGGCGACAAGAAATGGAATGTCACGAACATTCCCCGCGTCGTCGGATCCTTCGATGCAAAAGGACTCTCACTCGCCCTCGCATTCTACCGGTCCATCGTCGACGGCGAGATCCGCCCCATGAAATCCATCCGCGAAGCCGAAGCCGTGAAGATCGTGGAGAATTCCTTCCGCGATATCAATATCGCTTTCGTCAACGAACTCGCGCGATCGTTTGAAGTGCTCGATATCGATGTGAAGGATGTCATCCAGGGCGCCGCGACCAAGCCTTTTTCCTTCATGGCGCATTATCCCTCATGCGGCGTCGGCGGGCACTGCATACCGGTCGATCCCTACTATCTCATCGAACGGGCGAAACGATCCGGATTCGACCACCGTTTCCTCAAGATCGCGAGGGAAATCAACAACGCCATGCCCGCCCATACCGTGGAGCTCCTGCAGGATGAACTGAACGGCATCAAGCTCCCCCTCAACGGCACGCGCGTCGGCGTCCTCGGCATCGCCTACAAGGCCGATGTGGACGATCTCCGTGAATCCCCCGCCGAGAAAATCATCGGACACCTGAAAGCGCGTGGCGCCAAAGTCGAAACCTACGATCCGCATATTCTGCGCCTCTCATCGTGCGCGTCTCTCGAAGCACTTCTCCGAAAATCCGATGCGCTCATTCTGGCAACCGATCACGCCGAATTCAAGGAAAATCTCACGCCGTCGCTCATGAAACAATACGGGATCCGGATCATCGTCGATGGCAAGAACTGCCTCGACAAAGCCGCCTTCAAGAAAGCTGGCATCATCTACCGGGGTATCGGTCGCTAAATCAGAAATCCTTTATTTTGATATTTGATATTCTCATCTCATCGTATGTTCTCCCTCATCAAGCTCATCATCTGGGTAGCCGGAGTCCTCGCGATCGCATTTTTCGCGTTGCCGTATTTCGGATACGAGCTGAACACGCACTACTGGAGCGAACGGAAAGCGGCATGCCAGGAAAAACTCAACCAATGCCAGCGCGACCTCATACAGGGCGGTCTCCAGGGAGCGAAAGAGAAGTGCGATTTCCAGTGTGTCGATCCGAAACTCATCATCAGGAAACAAGGCGAAAAAGGTGATATACTCTAAGAAGGGCAGGGCAAGAGCTCCCTCTCACGGGAAAATAGGCAAAACAAACTGACCCTCTCTTCCATCGCAAAAAATCTCGCTCTCATCAAAAGATCTCAAAGAAATTCAGACATTATACATACCCCTATGCGCCTCATCGTCAATTTGCCGGCCTACAACGAAGAAGAGAAGATCGCGAACACCATCAGGCGGATACCGCGCCGCATCGACGGCATCGACGAAGTGCTCGTCCAAGTCATCGATGACGGATCGAAAGATCGTACTCTCGAAGTCGCCAAGGAATCGGGAGCCGATTTTGTCTACACGAACGGCGTCAACCGCGGCATCGGCAAGACATTCCGCCACGCGGTCGAACGGGCGCTCGAGAACCGCGCCGACATCATGGTCAATATCGATGCCGACGGACAATTCGACCCCGAGGACATCAGAAAGATCATCGCTCCGATCCTCGCGAAAGAAGCCGATATGGTGAGTGCCGATCGTTTCGACCACCTGAAAGCGAAGAACATTCCCCTCCTGAAAGACCTGCTCAACCGATTCGCCGCGAGGATCATCGGGAATTTCATGAGCACCGATATCAAGGATCTCACCTGCGGATTCCGGGGGTACACGAGGGAGACACTCCTCCGGCTGAACCTCCCGGGCGATTTCACCTACACACAGGAAACGATCATCGACGCGATCGGGAAAGGACTGAAAATCACCTGGGTACCGGTCGAGGTCACCTATTTCGAAGGGCGCAAATCACGCGTCGTGACAAGCATCTTCCATTACATTTCCAACAGCTTCCGCATCATCTTGAAGGCGGTCCGCGATGTCCGCCCGATGAAATTCTTCGGTATCCCCGGGATTATTCTCATGATCGTTTCATTCGTCATATTCCTCGTCTTCCTCTCCAGCTATCTCGCCGATTTCAAGATCACTCCCTATCGCAACCAGCTCTTCTTCAGCGCGGGCTTCTTCATCGTCGGACTCCAGTTCTTCGTCTTCGCTCTCATGGCCGATATGATCCGTTCCAACCGACGACTCATCGAGGACACGATGTATCAGATGAAGAAAGAGAAATACTCCAGATAATAATTACTCATTACTAATGTCTAAATAAAATTCTTTTCCTTCTGACTTTTTTCATAAGGTATGAGAAATTAGGTATTAGAAATGAAAAAATTCGCTATGCGAATTTTATTCGTCTCCCGCGCATATCCACCGGTCATCGGTGGCATCGAGAATCAGAATCACGCCATCTCCAAATGGCTCTGCACTATCATGGAGGTGAAGACCATCGCGAATACCGGCGGAAAAAAGAATCTCATTTTTTTCTTTCCCAGGGCGTTCTTCCAGGCGCTCCATGAAGCGAAGAATTATGATCTCATCCTCCTCGGGGATGGCGTCCTCGCTCCGATCGGTTGGTTGCTCCGAATCCTGACCGGAAAGCCCGTCCTGTCGATTCTCCACGGACTCGATATCACCTATCCTTTTTTTCTCTACCAATCGCTGTGGGTCAAATTTTTCCTCAGGCGATTGGATCGGCTCATCGCGGTCAGTCGTCACACGAAAGAGATCGCCATCGAATACGGTCTCCCCGCCGATAGGATCTCCATCATCCCGAACGGAGTCGAGGATCCGCCGGACATCGGCATCCATTATGTGCGTATCGATCTCGCCGATTACCTCGGCATCGATCTCACCGGAAAGAAAGTCCTCACGACCATCGGCCGTCTGACCAAACGGAAAGGCGTCGCCTGGTTCACGGAATTCGTTCTCCCGAAGCTTCCGGAAAACTTCATCTATGTCATAGCGGGAAGCGGCGGAGAAAGGGCGAATATCCTCGTTGCCGCAAAGAGGGCGGGCGTCACGGATCGCGTCAAACTTCTCGGAGCCGTCCCGGACGAAATCAGGATCATGCTCCACCGGACCGCGGATCTCTTCATCCAACCGAATATCTCCGTCCCAGGCGATATGGAAGGATTCGGCATTTCGGTCATCGAAGCGACGCTCGCGGGACTCCCGGTCATCGCATCGAAAATCGAAGGCCTGCAGGACGCGGTCATCGATGGGGAAACGGGGATATTCGTCGAATCGAAAGATGCCGAGGGATTCCAACGGGCCATCCTCGGTCTCCTCGGAAACGATGAGAGCTATCGCGCCTTCAAACTCAGAGCGACGAAATCGACCGAGGAACACTTTCATTGGAACGCCATTTCCAAACGCTACGGCGAACTCCTCGAACAGGAAGTATCAACAAAAATTATTCCTGCATAAAAAAATCATCCACCCGCAATGAATTTCCTCTTCTATCAAATACTCCTGTTCCTTTCCGTCGGAGGACTCTTCTTCCTTCCTGGTTTTCTCGCGCTCCGAACGCTCTTCGGGCGAAACACGCCGCTCACTTCCCTTGAGGCGGCACTCACGGCATTCGCGCTCTCGATCGGATTCCTCGATTTCCTCATGATACTGCTCGGAAAAAATCACATCCTCCTCACCCCGTATTCCATCGCGATTGCCATCGTCCTTCTCCTCGTCGCCCTCTTCATCGCGAAGAAAATCATCCCTTCAGGTAGCAAAACATATCCTGATTCGGAATCGAAACGAGAGCGATTACACTTCACGCACATCGAGGGGAGCCTCTTCCTCCTCATTCTGTGTCTTACCCTACTTACGAAAAGTATCTACCTCTCCGACGCCGCATTTCCTTCTTCCACCGACCTCGGCCATCACTCATACTGGTCGAAGGTCATCACCGAAACGGGCACGCTCCCCCAGTATACGAAACGAGATATCTTCGTCGAGCCTGATATGACCGAACGACTCTCCCAGCCAGAGCCCATCGCCGACTTCATCATCGGCGAGCACCTCCCTTTCGCCACGATCGCTCTCTTTTCGGGGGCATCATTCGTCTCTGCATTCCCCGTCATCATCCTCTTCCTCATCAACATACTCTCTCTCCTCGCCTCTTTCGCACTCGCCTTGCGTCTCGGAGAAGAAGTCCAGGACACCTGGAAACGATTTCGTCCACAGCAGTTCGGACTCCTCGTCCTCTTCCTCCAGGGACCGCTCTATACCCTCGCATCCCCGCAAGCGAAATTCGTTTCCGGCGGCGTCGTCGGGAATACCTTCGGCAATTTCTTCATCCCCATCATCATCCTCTTCTTCTATCGCGCCATCCGCGAAAAAAATCCGCTCTTCATGGGACTCGCATTCCTCCTCACTTTCACCCTTGCCTATACCCATCATCTCTCAACGCTCGTCCTCCTCTTCATTCTCACCGGGAGCATTCTCTCGATCACCCTGCTCCACTTCCGTTCGATACGGACGCTCCTTTCGGAATGGACAGACATGCTCCGCCATCCATTCCCCCTCAGCGTCGCGATCGCCTGCATCCTCTTCTTTTTCATCGTCGCGATGCCGACCTACATCGAAACGCATGCGATCGGTACCGCCATCGGTACCCCGACGAAATCCACCCGTATCGGACTGACCTTCGCGGAAATCCTCTCGGCAGGCGGCGAAGCGAGAGCCGCACTCGGCATCGTCGGATTCATTCTCCTCGCGTTTTTCGCCCGATCGATACGGAAAACCGCCGGACTGCTCCTCGGCTGGACCGCCATCCTCCTCATCATGTCCATGCGACCGAGCCTCGTCTTTCTCGATATCCCTTCGAATCGCATCGGGAGCTATATCATCTTTCCCTTCACCTTTCTCGCCGCCATGAGCGTCCTTCTCATGCCGATACTCTTCAAGAGATTCCCAGGGAAGGCGAGCGCTTCTCTCCCGCTCGCGGTCATCGCATCCTTCTGCATCGTCCTCTTCGCCTATTCCATCACGAGCGGATCGGCCGATAACGGAAGAACGCTTCTCTCCGCACAAAAGGCCGATGGAGCGGTGCAGACCTTCGCCGCCTCGCAATTCCTGTCGGAACGGATCCGCCCGGATGATATCATTCTCAAGGATCACAACTACCTCTCGGCGGATTCCTTCATGAAACTCTTCTTCATGCGTGATTATGGATTCCCTCTTTCCCGGGGATATTTCAAACGATACGAAGCTCCGGGTCATGAACAATGTTCCCTCATCATGATCACCTCCCCGAACACGCCGAGTGGCGAGCGATGCTTCGCTGAAACCGGCACCGATATCATCGTCATCAATCCGCTCTTCGACCGCGCCCAGTTCGAAAAATCCCCCCGTTTCTCCCGCGTGTACAGCTCCCCCCTCATTCATGCGTATTCCCTATGAGATCCTCCACCCTTCTTCTGACGACCGCGCTTCTCTTTATCCTCTGTGCAATGGTCATCTCTTTTCTTGTCGAAAAGCAACTTGATCCGAATCGAGGGAAGGATTGGTTCGCCATCGGATTTGTCTCAATGAATGGAGATACGCCTGACTTCACGATGGCGAATCATTCCCCGGATACGGCGTTCCGCTATACGATACGATCCGGCGGGAAGACGATCTCGGAGGAAGCCTTCACCATAAAGACAGGCGAGACGCGGACGATGCACCCCGATACTGCCGCGCTTCCGAAGCCCTACATGCTCTCCGTCTTCCCCGAAAATAATCCCAAGAAATCACAGTCCCTCACTCGGAAGTAGATTGCCCATTACAATAGATTCCAACAGCTGAACGCATTCGAAAATTTGAAATTATTTCATTGGAAAATTTATGAGAAATTAGAAATTGAAAATTAGAAATTTTTTTATTACCTATGTCCCAGAAAACCATCCTCCTCGCCACACGCGCCCTCGTTCCTCCCTGGGACGAAGCATCGAAGAACTTCGCCTATTTCCTCGCGAAGTCGATCACCGCGCATCGCCTCACCGTCTTCACCACGCCGACCGTACTCGCCGACCTCCCGCCCCATGTCACCCAGGATCCCTGCTATACGGGAGCGCATCTCGATTTCAACCAGAAGCTCCGTCTCCTGAATGCCCTCCGATCGCATCGCGATGATTTCGATATCACGCACTATATCTTCACACCGACACGGCGCAATACTTCGATGATCAAATTCCTCACACACCCTACCCGAGGAAAGACCATCCAGACGATCGCGACCCTCCGGGAAGACCTCTACAAGCCGAGCGAGCTCCGCAACCTCTTCTTCGCGGATCACCTCGTCGTCTATTCCGATTATTCGAAGACGCGCCTCGGGAAGCTCGGCTTCACCAATGTCAGCCGGATCTACCCGGGCATCGACCTCGACCTCTATCGGCCGAAAGCTAAGGATCCCGAAGCCATGAAGCTCTTCGATCTCACTGCTTCTGATTTCGTTGTCATGTATCCGGGCGAATACATGCGCCTCGGTGCGACCGATATGCTCGCCGAATGGCTCGTCTCGCACTACCGGAACCATCCCGATTCCGATGTGAAATTCGTCTTCGCCTGCCGGGTCAAGCACGATGATGACGCGATGAAGAAAAACGAGATCAAGCGCGCATTCGAACGGGCGGGGGTGATCGATCATATCCGATTCACCGATACCTACGACGATATGCCGACCCTCTACGGCATCGCGGATGTCGTCGTCTTCCCGGTCAATGACATGCGTGGAAAATTCGATGTCCCGCTCGTCATCATCGAGGCATACGCCTGCGGCAAACCCGTCATCCTCTCCGACCTCCCGATCTTCGGGGAGTTTTCAGGAAGCGATTTCTGTGTTACCATACCGCGCGGCGACATGATTGCTCTCTCGGAAAAATTGGCTTCTTTGAAGGAAAACAAGGAAATCCGCGACACGCTCGGTCGCAACGCGAGGACATTCGTCGAGAACAATTTCGACCTCAAGAAGACGGTAGCTGAGTATGAGAGCCTCTATGAATCGCTGTAAGAAATTTCTAATTTTCAATTTCTAATTCATTCATTAAAAATTGTTTGAAAATTGAAAATTAGAAATTGAAAATTCACATACTATGCTTGAAAACGCTATCAAAAAAATCTCAAACTTCCGCAGTGAAATGAAAACGGAGAAAATGAAAGTCCCCGTCATCTTTCATGTCCAAGAAGAGCTCATGCCAGGGCAAGCGACGATGGAACAGCTCGAGAGCGTCGCCGGCAACGGCTCCGTCTTCCATCATATCGCCGCCATGGCCGATGTCCACAGCAAACCGGGACGGAAGAATGCGACCGGTACCACGATCGCATCCGAACGGCATATCCTCCCGCAGGTCAATGACAGCGACCCCGCCTGCGGCATGCGCCTCGTCCGGACGAATCTGAACGAGGACAATATCACGATCGAAAAGATCGAGACACTCTTCGAAGCGCTCGTCCCGAAAGTCCCGACCAAGGCGTACCTCGGCACCTACCTTCCCTTTCGTGTCATTGTGGATATTTGTCGCCTCGGCATTCAGCCCCTCATAGATCACCTCGGTGTGAAGACGAAATTCGAGGCCGAGAACTCGATCGATTGCGGCAATTTCTACGGCGAAGCAAAATCGCGGCGAGATATCCTCCGGACGATTCCGCCCCTCTTCCTCTTTTTCGCGCAATTCCGTTCCGGCATACTCGGTGCCGCGGGCAATCATTTCCTCGATCTCATGAAGGTAACCGAGGCTATCGACGAGACGACCGCGCAGAAACTCGGGGTGAAGAAGGGCGATTATCTCTTCATGATCCATTGCGGTTCCGGCATACTCGGTCAGTACACCATGTACATGTACACCGCGAAGAAACGCGAACATCTCTCGACCGCCATCCTCATGAATATCGGAAGATTCTTCTGGAGCACTCCGTACCGAAACATCGTGACGAACATCGCGAGAAAAATCCGCGCGTCTGATTTTGGGAAGAAAGAACCCCTCATATCATTCGATGGTGATGGCGAGGATGGCAAGCTCTATATGAACGCGAGGAACGCGTGCTCAAATTTCGCCCATGCCAACCGCGCCGTCATTGCGCACAATGTCGCGACAACTGCAAAGGAAGTCCTCGGTCGCGATATCGGTATGGAACTCCTCTACGACATGCCACACATCCTCGTGAGTCAGGAAGAGCACTATGGAAAAAACCTGTGGGTGCATCGAAACGGCACGAGCCGCGCCTATGGTCCCTCTCGCATGGATCATCACCCGATTTTCCGACAGACCGGGGAACCGGCCTTCATCCCGACCTCCATGAGCACAGAGGCGTACCTCTGCGTCGGCACGGACGGCAATGAGTCCAGCTTCTATTCCTGCAATCACGGCGCGGGAAAATCCACGGAAAAAACTGACACGATCATTCCGACAAACAAGGAGGAGCTCGACAAGAAACTCGAATCCAAAGGCGTGAAACTCTACAATGGACGATCGAGCAGGGTCATCGAACAGGACTCCTCGCACTACAAACGCGCCGATGCCGTCATCGCGAGCGTCACCGAAAACAACATCGTGAAACCCGTCGCGAAAATGCAACCGATTGCGGTGATCATGTACTGACAAAGAGAATATTGAATATCGAA
>CAYOIM010000025.1:9291-13737 GCA_964404075.1 uncultured Bdellovibrionales bacterium
AAATGCAACCGATTGCGGTGATCATGTACTGACAAAGAGAATATTGAATATCGAACGAAAAAACCGCTCGTCATATCGACCGAAGCGGTTTTTTATTTTCGGGAGACGAGACCGAGAAGAAGAAAGGAGAAGAGCAGACCGAAATGGGATGACCAGAGGAAATGGTCGAGGAGGAGACTCGGGATGAGGACGATCAGCATTGCGGAATGATAATTGACGATTTTGGATTGAAGAAGAGGGAGCAGAAAAAATACGAGAAATCCGCCAAACAACAAGAGTCCGATTATTCCCAATTCAGCCCATACGAGAATAAAGACATTATGCGCGGGCTGGATGCTCCACACCGGGCGATCCGGTTCCTGCCAAATGATCTCCGCCGTGAAATTCCCGGCACCGACACCGATGAAGGGATGCTCATTGAGAAGCGTCCGGGCATCCTCCAACGAAACGATCCGATCCGACACCGATCCTTCGCGCTCGATCGCCTTGATATCGAATCGCGGGGAAATCTCCTCAT
The DNA here is from genome assembly GCA_964404075.1 of uncultured Bdellovibrionales bacterium. Classification (GTDB taxonomy): domain Bacteria; phylum Patescibacteriota; class Minisyncoccia; order Moranbacterales; family UBA1568; genus CAYTED01. The sequence continues at coordinate 9,809 of CAYOIM010000025.1, forward strand.
GGATGATGACTCCGAAGACAAATCCCGCGACTCCCAACACACAAAGCATCTGAAGAAATGTTACACGAAAGCGCGACCGCTGTTCTCGTGTAACATTCGAGATATTGACATGTATCGCCAGAGCGAGCATTCCCATTGCGACGCCGAGCCACGCCGTTCGCGAAAATGTCAGGATGAGTCCTAATACTATAACAACTAATCCACTCATGAAAACCCGCCTTTCCACTACTAGGCTATCAAGTAGAAGAGCCTCGTTTTTCTTGTTACCTGTCACTTGTAACTTGTAACTTTTCCCATACTGTATGCAAAATACGAAATACGAAATACCGAATACAAGAACAACTCCCAGGAACCCTCCCAAAATATTGGGGTGCGGAAAAGTCCCGTATGCGCGCAAAAACCGCCCAGAATCGATTTTCAGCACCGAGGAACCTGCCACAGAGGCATCATGCGCACTCATCCCGAGTATTGAGGAGCTTATGGAGTGTTGCGAGAGAAATTGAGCAATTCCAATCCCACTCTGCACGACCCCTGCGGCAAGAAGTACGAAGACGACTTTCTTCATATCGATTTCAATACATCGCGCCACGAAGAACAGCCCTACCGCCAATAGAAGCTTTACAAAAGAATACAAAGCCAGTATCTGATCCGGAGCCCAGAAAATCGAAATCCCAGCCCAAAGAAGAAACACTAAGGGTATCAAATCTGATATTTGATATTTGATATTTGATATTTGATATTTTTTAAAGAAAAAAGCTTTTATCAAGAATGAAACAATAAAAATAAGGAGAAGTATATCAACAAAGTACACGCCCACCATCCCATACTCCCACTTCACCCCATCGATAAATGGTTCCCGCAACAAATACGCCGTCTGAAACGGAAGGAGAAAAACAAAGGCAAGAAATAATTTCTGCATCACGCTATTCATTCCTCAATATTAAGAATCGAGCCAATTATACCCAAAAAAAGCATTCGATGCTATGATTTCTCTATGCGATTCATCACCTTTTCGGGCGTCGATGGGAGTGGCAAATCCACCCAACTCACCCTTCTGCGGGAACAATTGGAACGCGAAGGGAAGAAAGTGGCGTATTTTCATGCTGTCGGGTTTTCGCTCGCCAATCAGCTCTCGAAAAAGAATATCGAATATCAAATAGCGAATATCGAGAATACGGACTCAGGAAAATCAATTACGAGCGCCTCACGGTTTTCCATTTTTCTCAGAAAAATCCAGCTTATCATCGACCTCATTCGCTTCCGGTTTTATTTTTCAAAACTGAAATGTGAGGGTTATGACTACCTCCTCTCCGACCGATATTTCACTGATACCCTGATAAACATCCGATATTTGGAGTCAACGCAATCCCTCCCCATACTCCATACTTTATACTCCATACTTTATACCTCTCCCGACAAAGCACTCTATCTTGATGCTAATCCAGATGAAATAATGGAGCGAGAGCGGGCGCCGGAACAAGGCACCGACTACCTCCGTGCCAAACAAACACTGTTCAAAGAAAGAATATCCGAATGGAATATGATTCCCATCGATGCGAATAGAGAGAAGGGAATTATTTTCGAGGAAATTATTCAAAAAATCCAATAGTTATGGAGAAACCATCCGTATTCCCACTTGAACAACAGGAAAAACCACCTGTCCTCTATCATGCATCACACGATGAAAATATCGAGGAATTCACCCCCCGACAAGGAAATATCCGAGACCCAAAAGAAGGTCCGGTTATTTTTGCCACGCCGGATCCCGCACTGGCGAGCATCTTCCTGATACGAAACCACAATGATTCCTGGACACATATCGGATACTGGAATGACACGCCGACAGTCATTATCAAAGAAAATCGGGAAATATTCATAGGAAAGGATACGGGAGGCGTCCTCTATGAGCTTCCGAGCAATTCCTTCAGTTTCCATCCGACACGCGGGATGGGAGAGAAAGAATGGACCAGCACATCACCCGTCAAGCCAAATACGAAGACGACTTATCCCTCAGCACTTGAAGCGATGATATACAACGGTGTGCAAGTATATTTCGTTGACCCAATCACATTTGAAAGTATCGACTCCGCACAAGATCACGGACTTGCGATACTTCAATCACTCCGATCCGAAAACGAAACCCGAGGCATTCAGAATCCACTCAAAGACATCCGAGACTAATACAATACCCCTATGAAAAAATTCTCCTCGGCGCTCATCTGGCTGACCGCATCGGAAATCATCTTCAATATCGCGGGCTACATCATCCACTCATCCGTCGGACGGATCCTCGGACCGACGGATTACGGAAGGTACAGCATCATCGTCACCCTGACGACCATGATCATCATCCTCATCGGCAACGGCATCCCGACCGCCATGTCGAAATACCTCGCCGAGATTTTCGAAACGGCACCGGAGAAGATCATGGGTATCAAATATAAAGCCATCCGCCTGCAGATAATCCTTATGCTCGGCGTCACCATCGTCTTCTTCTTCGCATCACCGCTCCTCGCCTGGGCGCTCCATGACGGGACGCTCACCCCCCTCTTCCGGCTCTCCTCCCTCATCATCCCCGCCTTCGCCGCCGCCTCGTTTTACTTCTACTATTTCACCGGACTTCATTTCTTCCGGCTCCAAGCCTTCCTCAAGACCATGCGAGCCGTCGGTCGCATGATTTTCATCATCTCTTTCGCCTACTTCTTCGGCGTCAAAGGTGCGGTTTCGGGATACATCGCCGCGCCACTCTTCGTCTTTGCTATCGCCCTCATCTGCGACATCATCATCACGCATCGGTATTTCCCACATGTGAAACAATTAAAGACCGATGTCATCGACTTCTCTGGAAAAACCATCCTCGCCTATGCCTGGCCACTCACGCTCTTCCTCCTCTTCTACGAATTCATCCTCACCCTCGACCTCTATTTCGTAAAGAGTCTCCTCCAGAGCGATTACCAAACGGGTATCTACAATGCCGCGATTACCGTCGGTCGCATCCCCTACTATCTCTTCTACGCGCTCACCATCATTCTCCTCCCTGCGATTTCGAAGACGACCGCCGAGCGAAATACCGTCGAGACAGAGAGCCTCGTCAATAAATCCCTGCGCCTCATGACCCTCATCCTCTTCCCACTCGTCACCCTCATGATCGCGTACTCCACCCAGATACTGCAAATTTTTTACGGATCGAAATACCTCGAGGCGAGTGCTCCGATGAGCATCTTCACCGTCGGCGTTGGCTTCCTCACCGTCTTCTATGTGCTGTCCTTCGCCTTAAACGGCGCCGGACTCGTAAAGATTCCGATGAAACTCTCCTTCTTCGGATTCCTCGGCATGATCGTGCTCAACTTCCTCCTCATTCCGAAATGGGAACTGATCGGCGCGGCACTCTCGACCACCGGCGTTTCCTTCGTACTCATGATCGCCATCCTCATCGCGACCAAACGGCATTTCAATGTTCACATTCCACTCCGGACATTCTTTTTCTCTCTCGTCACATCATGTATCATCGCCCTTCTCACGCGATTCCTCCCCCTCGGTACGCTGAGCTTCATCCCTTCCGGAATCATTCTCTTCTTCTCATATTTCACTTTCCTCAAACTCTTCGGCGAATTGCGACCATCCGACTGGGAACCTTTCGCCAAACTTTTTCAGCAAAATCATGAAAAAATATAAACTACTCATTTTAAGTGTTCTTATCTTCTGCTCTCTTGCGGTCATCCTCCTTGTATTCCAAAAAAATACTGCCCATAATCCTTCGTCGAAAGACACCGAAGAAAAAAACATCAACAAAGGTCTCACCGAAAAAAAATCAGTTGAGATACCGTTCGACATGCCCGCCATTCCGAATATCGCTTTCCCCGACCGCACCTGTGCCATCACCGATTACGGCGCCATCGGGGACGGGAAATTCCGGAATACAGAGAGCT
>CAYOIM010000026.1:0-13494 GCA_964404075.1 uncultured Bdellovibrionales bacterium
TTGATGCGGATGACGATAAAGCGCCGGTATTTCCCCCGGACTTTCGGTATGAGGGGTATGATGGGGTCGCTCACGGAAAAGGACCCGCTGTCTTTCGGAAATTGTTTTTTCAAGATGTCTCTTGCATGCCGTATCGTTCGATCGGCCATTGTCTCATCCGACGCCTCGATGGAACATTGGATGATCGTACCGTATGGAGGATACGAGAACAGGGTGCGATCTTGTTTTAGCGTATCAATGATGTTTTCTGTCGTCCCTTTGGTGAGTGCACGGAAGAGTGCGTGTTCGGAATGGAATGTCTGGATGATAAGTTTTCCCGTCTCTCGTTTGCCCGTTATTCGCAGGAGGGCGATGGAGAGCGTGCGGAGGAGTCGTTCTTCTGCTTGATAGTCCGGGAATCGAAGTGCATTATCTCCATCGAGCATGACGATGAGTCCGATCCTTGGGAGTGATGGAGCGAGGAGCGCCGCTTCGGTGCCGATGAGGATGTCGATATTCCCCGCATGCGCCTCTGTCATGATGTCGGATCCGATGCTTTTCGATCGTCGCGTGGTCGCATCCAAACGGCGGACGGATGAGTGAGGGAAAAGGCGTTTCAATTCCCGTTCCAGTTTTTCCGTTCCGAAACCGATGTTCTTGAAATGCAGGTGTCCGCAACCGGGGCATGAGGGGAATGTCTTGGTCTGGTAGGAGCAGTGCAGACACCGGTAAGATTCGGCTTTCGTACCGACGAGCGCTCGTTCGCACCGCGGACAGCGGAGCACTTCCTTGCATCGCTCGCAGACGGAGAAGATGCTCATGCCCTGACGATTCACGATGAGGAGTATGCGTTCTCCTCGCGCCCTTGCCTCCCGTATGTGCTCGAGGGTGAGGAGAGAAAGCGGAGAGAAGTTTTTTTTGTAGCGATCGAGCTTCAGATCCGAGAGGATGATATTTTTTCTCAATGGTTTATTCGCGAAAATGCTCTCACCGTGGAGGGGCATACCCTCTTCTTGTTCGGCGATGACCCGGAGACTTTTGGCGGGCGAAATCGTGACGAAGTTCGCTCCATGGAGCTTTGCCAACTGTTCCGCGACGGATCGTCCGTCATAGCGTGGCATCATATCCCACTGCTTGTATCCGTTATGGCCATCGAAATCAAGGAGTATGGTACGGAGATTGCTAAACGGGGCGAAGAGCGCCTGACGGGTGCCGATGATGATGCGAGCCTCTCCGCTACGGATGGCTTCCCAGGAGGTGTGGTAGGTCCCTTTGGAGAGATTGCTCGAGATAAGGGCGAGGCGGCTGGGTTCGAAATGCCGTCCGAATATTTCCAGATACTCACGCGCGAGGAGCATGTCGGGGACGAGGACGAGGAGCTGTTCATTCTTTTTCAGCAAGGATTTCTTCGCGAGCGAGAGGAAGAGCGATATTTTTTCATCGAGTGATGCGGGCAAGGAGTGACTGCGACTCTCTTTCGCGATGGCGGTCAGGATTTTCTGTTGCGATGCGGAGAGCCTCGGAAGGGGAAGGAGTGTTGTCCCTCCGCCATCTTTCTTCGCGCGTTCCGTCACTACTTTCGGCACGAAATGCTTGAGTACGATGCCGAGCGGGGCGAAAAATTCGTCGGCGATGTACCGCGCGAGGAGCATCTGCTTCGGAGTGAGGGCGTCGGGAGAGATGACGGTGCTGACAGGTCTTGTCTTGAATGGGAGGTGCTCCTTCCACTCGCTCGTCGATGCGACGATGCCTCGTATGGTTTTTTTGCCGAATGGAATGCGGACGAGAGCGCCTCCTCCGATGTCATCCGGATACTCATAGGTAAATGACGGCTCGCGGGTGAGCGAAAGCGGGATGATGGGGATCACCCGGATCGCATATTTTTTCGACTTTTTCTGGGAGATATGTTTCATGAGGGTATTGTAGCATCATACAGGTTATGGTGTGTGGTATTGACCCGCACACCAAATATGCGCCTTAGGATATAGAGGAGTTTTATTCGGTAATGAGTTTTTTCGCTTTTGGCGTTGCGCATATTTGGTGTGCGGGTTGACTTTTGGCTTTATTTCTGGTATTTTTAGGCTATATAAGCAAGAAATGATATGCATTATAGGAAGATTTTTATCGGCATTCCGGTTTCGCCATCGTTTGCGAAACGGCTCTTGCGGAAGATGGAGGCCTGGCAAGATCTCCCGATCCGCTTCGGAAGAGAGGAGAATTTCCATGTGACTCTGGCGTTCCTCGGTCTGGTGAAGGATGAGGATCTGCCGAGTATCTGTGAGGATATTACGGATGCACTGAGAGAGACTGAATCCTTCGATATGTCTTTCAATGAAATCAGACTGACACCGAAAGGCGGGGATGATGCGAAGATGCTTTGGCTTCTCGGAGATCCGAGCGAGGGACTCGCAAAACTTCGCAATGCCTTGGAAGCGAGTCTCTCTTCTTTCGATCCGGAGTACCAGACATTCGTCCCGCATATCACGCTCGGACGGGTACTGCGGACTCGCTGGGCGAAACTTCCAAAGCGTCCGGATATCCATGAGGCGGTGAATCTCGCGGAGTCCGTCTCGTGCGTGACGCTCTATGAAAGTGTGAGCGAAGGGGGCAAGCGGAAATATACTCCTCTCGCGGAGTTCCCACTGCTGTAATCAGATAACGGTTAACAATGAACAAAGAACAAATGAGGAATTCTTGATGTCTTGTTGTTTGTTGATTGGTTGTTGTTCTATGGATCTCCTTGGCGTTGAAATTGATAATCTTTCTCGCGCAGACATTCTCACTCAGCTTGAGCGATTTCTCGATGAACCGAAGTTCCATCAGATCACGACGGTGAATCCGGAATTCTTGGTGGAGGCGGATCGGAATCCCGAGTTCAAGAAAGTGCTTGAAGGATGTGATCTGCGCGTGGCGGACGGCTTCGGCATAGCACTCGCTTCTTTTTTTCGCGGTGAGAGGCTGAAGTGCCGTTTTCCGGGAGCGGATCTCATGGACGAAGTTTTGAACATGGCGAATGAGAAAAATCTCTCCGTTTTTCTCGCTGTCCGATCGGACGGTCTTTCTTCATATGAGGAGGTGAGGACTGCGATACAAAAAAAATACTCAGGCTTGAAAATTGATGGATTGGATATTGATTCTTTATTTGGAAATTGGAAATTGGAAATTGGAAATTGCGCAATCGTTTTGTGTAATTTTGGAATGCCAGCCCAAGAAACATATCTATCCGTGTTGAAAAATAAAAATCGTGGATTGCGCCTTGCTATGGGTGTCGGTGGTGCCTTCGATTATCTCACGGGGAAACAGAAGCGTGCGCCGAAATGGTTGCGCGCAACTGGTCTTGAATGGTTGTGGCGATTGGCGCATCAGCCGAGTCGGTGGCGACGGATCTGGCATGCGGTCGTCATCTTTCCGGTGCGAGTATTCATGAAATGAAAAGGCCGTTCGGAATGATTTTCGAACGGACCTTTTTGACTGGATTGCTGGGTCTTTGGATTGGGAGCTCCAATCAGTGAGTGTGGCGAGTACTCGTACCCCCTTTGGATCATTATCTCATCGGTGTTCTCCTTTCATTAGAGTTGATGATTTTTTGCCTTATCCCCGTATACCGGCACAGGATGTAACCGGGACGGTGACTGATTGAAAGAGGTAACCACCTTCGTTGGTCGGTGTTTTGGTGGTTATCTCGGAATTTTCCGTGAGAAGTAGCATCACGGAAAATGCTACAAGTAGCATCTTGCTCATGACAGAACTCCTCATAGTGAAAGAACGATTGGTAACCTACTATTATACACCATTTTATACTAAAAGTCAATACTTGTATTTTGGCTTGAAAAAGGGGAGAATGGTGGTATAAATCATAGTTGGTGTTTATGAATAAAAAAATTCGCGTGAGATTCGCTCCATCGCCGACGGGGTATCTTCATGTCGGAGGTTTGCGTTCGGCACTCTATAATTATCTCTTCGCGAAGAAGCACGGCGGGGAATTTATCCTGCGGATCGAGGATACCGATCGGTCCCGCTTCGTCGATGGAACAATCGAGAGTCTTATTTCTTCGCTTGATCGGATGGGAATAAAACGCGATGAAGGAGTGTTTCTCGAGAATGGAAAATTGGTACAGAAAGGTGGTGTTGGTCCGTATATTCAGTCGGAGCGTTTGAAACTCTACCGGAAATATGCCGATGAATTGGTGGCGGAAAAAAAGGCGTATTACTGTTTTTGCTCCGCGGAACGATTGACCGCGATGCGTGAGGAGCAAGTGAGGGAGAAGCGACCGCCACGATATGACAAGCATTGCCTCTCGCTTTCCGATGCGGAAGTGACGAAGCGAAAGGAGTCCGGCGAACCGTTTGTGATCCGTTTCAATGTTCCGTCCGATCGTGGCGAGATTACATTCCATGATCTCATTCGCGGAGAGGTGAAATTCCAGGCGAAAGATATCGACGATCAGGTGCTTCTCAAATCCGACGGTTTCCCGACCTATCATCTGGCGGTCGTCGTCGATGATCATCTGATGGATATCACGCAGGTGATCCGTGGTGAGGAATGGCTCTCATCGACACCGAAGCATATTTTGCTGTACGAAGCTTTCGGCTGGGAGGCTCCGCAGTTCGCGCATCTTCCACTCCTTCTCAATGCTGACAAGTCCAAGCTCTCTAAACGGCAGGGCGATGTGGCGGCGGAAGATTATTTGGATGACGGATACCTTGAGGAAGCGCTGGTGAATTTCGTCGCGCTCCTCGGTTGGAACCCGGGGCAGGGGACGACGCAGGAAATATTCACTCTGGAAGAATTAGTGGAAAAATTCGAGTTGTCGAATGTGCACAAGGCCGGCGCCGTGTTCGATCGGAAGAAGCTCGATTGGCTCAATGGCGAATATATCAAGAAGATGCCGGTGGATGAGTTATATAGGCGAGTCAATGATGGAAACTTCCTGGAAACAGATCTGATCCGAAACGCGCCGATGGAAATGCGGACGGAAGAATATCTGAAACGCGTGCTCGCGATCGAGCAAGATCGTCTCGCGAAACTTTCGGATGTCGGGGAGCAGAACCGTTTCTTCTTCGCGAAGGATCTGATATACGATGCGGCGAAATTGCATTGGAGGGGCGGTACGAACGAGATGACGAGAGAGTCACTGTCCCGCGCGGAGAGACTTTTCGGAGAAATTGCGGACGCGGAGTGGTTGGATAGAGCGGCGTTGGAGAGGATCTTCATGGAGGCGGCAGGGGATTACGCCCAAAATATCGGTGGCGTTGAGGCGGGCAGGGGCAGGGGTGATTTCCTCTGGCCGATCCGTTTCGCGTTGACCGGCGCCGACAAATCGCCTTCTCCGTTCGACTGCGCTTTCGTGTTGGGGCGGGAAGAAAGTCTTGCCCGCATCCGGAAGGCCATCGGGAAACTTCCCTAGCCGTCGTGGTATACTGGAGAGAGTATGCCTATGAGACGAACCGTATCATCACTTCTTTTTCTTCTCTTCTTTTCAACCGGATTTTTTTTCATCCGGCATGTTTCGTCTGCCGAAGAGAGCCTGTCCGATAAGCGGGATCATCTGCAGGAAATTATCGACAAGATCAACGCCTACAAGAAGATATCGGATCTGAAGGAACGCCAGCATCTCAATTTGTCCGTGCAGATCACTTCTCTTGAAACGCAGGCGAAGACACTGGAAGATGATATCGCGCGGAACGAATCGCAGTTGGACAGCCTCGAGGGAGAGCTCCGTGTACTTGGGGATCGTATCGCGGAGAAAGAAGTCGCCATCAAAGAGCAGAAAGACATCCTGCTCGACCTCTTCCGATCTTACTATGTGGATCAGCCGGAGGAGGATGCCTCACTCTTCTTTTCTCCGATTGAGGTGGGCTCATTTCTTTTCTCGAGAGAGGCGAGCGCGCAAACGGGAGAGAGAATCAGCGAGACGCTCTCGAATCTGGAGGCGCTGAAACAGTCGGTCACCGATGAGTATGCGATTGTCGGAAAGAAGAAGATGGAAGCGGATACGGTGAGGCTCCAGCTCTCTGAGCGGAACAACTATCTTTCGAGTACGAAGGAGAACAAGATCGCCCTCCTCGAGCAGACGAAACGCGAAGAGAAGAAGTATGACACGCTTATCGATACATTGAAGCAGGAACAGGACGAGATCGAGCAGGAAATCAACAATTTGGAGGCGGACAAGGTCGGCGACCTCGATCTGAAGGATCTCCCTGATTTTGGAAAGAGCATCCTCATCTACCCGGTGAAGGATTATACCCTGAGCCAGGGATATGGGAAGACGAAGTACTCCGGACATTATTCCTCAGGGAAGCACAATGGTATCGACCTCGCAAACAAGGTGGGTACGCCGGTGTATGCCGCCGCCGATGGCAAGGTGGTCGCTGTCGGGAATAATGGACGGTATGCCTATGGAAAATGGATCGCCATCGATCATGGCAACGGTCTCACGACGCTCTACGGACACCTCAGCTATCAGGCGGTTTCCAAGGGAAAGAAAGTTTCCAAGGGGCAGAAAATCGGTGCCATGGGGAATACGGGGTATTCGACCGGATCGCACCTCCACTTCTCCGTATTTTCTTCGAAGACCTTCGATATCGTCGCTTCGAAGAAGGTCTCGAGCCTCAAGGATATCCCGGTGGGTGCGACGGTGAATCCGCTCAATTACCTCCCGAAAGATTAGTATGGTGTATGCGCGTATGAACAGTATCCGATCGAGGGATAAGGATGGAAATATTTACGAGGTTCCGATCGGGGAACTGGTTTTCCGCCCTTCGGTATATGGGATTATTATATCGAACGGCAAAATACTTCTCTCGAAACAATGGGATGGGTATGATTTTCCGGGCGGTGGCATGGAGATATCTGAGACCGTGCATGATGCGGTGGTGCGTGAAGTATGGGAAGAGACTGGTATGCATGTGGCAGTCGGTGATGTCGTTACTTGCGAGTCGGTCTTTTTCTCGTTCGTGCATCAGGAGGTCGCTCCGAAATTTCATGCCAATTGCATACTGATGTATTTCTTGTGCGATGTGATCGGCGGGACACTCAGTACGGACAATTTCGATGATGATGAGAAGAAGTACGCCGATCTGGCAGAGTGGGTGCCGCTTGCTGATATCCGAATGATCCGATTCTATAATAGCGTCGAGAGCGTGAAGATCATCGCGCGTGCGGCAGAACAACTCGGATTGGGAGATTTTTCTTGATTGACTTTTTGGCGTCTTTGCGGTTTACTGGAATGACCGTTTTTTTAATAATTTCTCGGAAGGAAGAGGTTTGGATATGCGAGAAGACCGCGACATTGCGCAGAGCATGCGATCCTCCCGCGAACCGGGAGGCGATCTGGTGGAGAGGGGTCGGCGCCTGGGCATGCTGGCGCCTGCGCCGCTTGCCCATATTTTTTCGGAGATACTCTTCCGAATCTTCGGAGATACGGATGGGCATGCTCCTCCGCCGATTCTTCGGAATATCGATTTTGTGTCCGTGTATCTCGTACGATCATGCCAGGCGCTGATGCGTTTCGACGATTGGAGTTTCACGGATTTCGGCGATGGCGATTGGTCGGAGATCCCTCTTGCTCCACTCGGGCGTTTACGAGGGTGTTTTTTTCGACCGACCATCTCGATCGATTATGGAAATTTTCGTGATATTGTCAGCGGGATTCTCGAGTCGCTTGAAGAACGGTCGCGTGATGATGATCGCCCGTGTCTGAGGGTGCTCCACATCTATGTGAACCTTGTCCTGGTGTATGTGAGCAAGGTCGATCAGGAGATATCCGTGGCTACGGAGTCATTGCGGTCGATATGAGAGTAAGTGAGGCTCCCCCTGCATCTTTTTTGCATCAACAGGGGAGAGCCTCTTTTTCATTTTTCCGAGGAAGAGCATCGTTCATATGCGGGCATCGGTTGAGTATTGGTGATTCCAAGAGAATGGGAAATGGATCGTGTGGGATAGGGAGGACGAGCAAGGAATACGCCGAGTCGTTTCACTGCGTGTGATTGGGAATATATACATTCGTCAAAAGAAAAAATATGGTCGGACGAAGTTTGTTCCATGATAGTATGCAGGGATGATTCAATGCCCATATAATGTCGCATAAGTTACATTATACGACGCGATATGGATACTTCTGCCCTGAGTAAAGCCACCGTTTTTTTGAAAGAAAAAGAATATATATCTTCTTTCATGATGTTCGCCTCCTTTTCCTGTTGAAAAAAAGAAAGGCATCTCAGTGAATGGTGTGCCGAGCAGGTAGATACCGTCCGCGCGAACCATTCTTCTTCAGATGCCTCTGCTTGCCCTGGAGATTCCCCCACCTGAATTTACGCAATCAGGTCTGACCACTGTTTTGCTTGTAGAGGTCGATGGGAGTCTGACCGAATCTCAACATTCGCTCGCTTTGTTTTTGCTCTCGTCGTGACAAACTATGAAACAACCGAAGGAGCCGATAGATGATCGAGCGAAGCCTCGCATTCTCGGCCTTGAGGAGAGCAATTTCCATTTTTTGATCCATAGGAGTCTCCATGATGGATAGTTGGTCAGGAACAGTGTATGATATATTTTACATGAAAAGAAGTGTTTTGTCAATGATTGAGATCGTGGTTTTCTGATAGACTGGACGCAAGAAATCGACTGTCTATAGTCAGAAATTTTTTTTCTCGTATGCGCCTCTCTTATTCTAGCATCGATACCTATCAGAGCTGTCCGCTCAAGTACAAGTATCGCGAGATCGACAAGATTCCGGAGCCGAAGTCCAAGGAGGCGCTGTTCGGAACGCTCATCCATTCGACGATGAAATTCATCCATACGCCGGCGATCCTCCCTCCGACATTCGAGCAGGCGATTGATCATTTTTCGCGCGGGTGGCGTGACGATGTGTTCGAATCGCCACTCGAGGAACGCGCCGCGTTCACGCAGGGCGTCGATATGATCCGCCGGTACTACGAGGCGAATGATATCGCCTCAGCGGTCATCGTCGATCTCGAGAGCCGGTTCCAGATCGACATCGGCAATGAGAAACTGGGGTCGCATGTGATCGCTGGATCCATCGATCGGATTGACAAGACTGCCGACGGGTATGAGATCATCGATTACAAGACGACGAAGAAGATGCCCGCGCAGTCGAAGGTCGATGAAGACCTCCAGCTCACGGTGTACCTCAAGGCGTTTCTCGAGCGGTATCCGGCGGAACGGGAACGGATCGGGAATATCACGGTGAGTCTCTATTTTTTGAAACACGGTGTGAAGCTCTCGGCGAAGCGGACGGCGGAAGACCTCGCGAGACTCGATGAGCGCGTGTTCGAGGTGATCGAGCATATCCAGAAAGAAGACTTCGAACCGAATCTCTCTCCGCTCTGCGATTGGTGCGGTTTCCAGAAAATATGCCCTCTCTGGAAACACCAATTCGCCGAGACGAGGAAATTCGAGACGGAAGCAGTGAGATCGGCGGTGGCGGAATATGCCGAATTGAAACAGAAACAATCGGCGGAGAAGAAACGCCTTGCGGAGTTACAGGAGATCATCTTCGGATACATGGAACAGGAGCGCGTGGATCGGGTGTTCGGCGAATCGGCCATCATCGCGAAGTCAATTCGGAGGAGCTACAAGTATGACGAGGCGATATTGAAGTCACTCCTTGAACCGCTCGGTGAGTGGGAGAAGGTGCGAAAAGTGGATGGTATCCTGTTGAAAAAGATTCTCGGTGGCATTCCCCTGTCGGTGAGGAAAGAGATCGAAGGACGGGCCAAACGACTCGAGAGGGAATCGGTATCGCTATCATTGAAGAAAGGCGCGTATTCGGATGAGAGTACGGGACTCAGTCTCGGCGAGATAGCGTCATGAGAGAAGCGGTTGTTTTGCGGTGTATCACTCTTCTTCTGCGGACATCGGAAGAGGAAGTGTCGCGACGACTTCGGATGTCGGCAGTTCCTGCACTTTGTTGAGTTTCCGTTCGATCGTTCGGCTCTTCTTCGAGGCATCGTCGATCGTGTTGCTCGCTTCCTGGAGTTTCTTGTGCGTCTTGTCGAGGAGGTCGCCGAATGTCGTGAATTCTTTCTTGATCGCACCGAGCACTGACCAGACCTCGCTCGAGCGCTTCTGTATGGCGAGCGTGCGGAATCCCATCTGAAAACTGCTGAGTATGGCGGTAATGGTGGTGGGACCAGCAATAATCACCTTGTATTCCCGTTGGAGGATATCCGAGAGTCCGGGACGCCGGAGTATCTCGGCGTAGAGACTTTCGATCGGAAGGAAGAGAATGCCGAAATCCGAGGTATGCGGTGGGTCGAGGTATTTGTCGCGGATGTCTTTCGCTTCGGACTTGATGCGGTTCTCGAGCGCCTTCCCGAGCTTGTCGATGAGCACGGGATCATTTTTCTCTTCGGCGTCGATGAGACTCTGGAAATCTTCGAGGGGAAATTTCGCGTCTATGGGAATGTAGAGGTGTCTGATGTGGTTGTCCTTATCATTCGGAAACTTGATCGCAAATTCTACGCGATCATTGGAATCTTTTTTCGTCGCGACATTTTTTTCATATTGATTCACCGTGAACATCTCATCAAGGATGTTGCCAAGCTGTACTTCGCCCCAGGTTCCGCGGGTCTTCACATTCTGCAGGACCTTCTTCAGATCCCCCACCCCGCTCGCGAGGGTCTGCATCTCGCCGAGTCCTTTGTGCACGAGGTCGAGCCGTTCACTGACGAGCTTGAAGGATTCCCCGAGACGCGCTTCAAGCGTCTTATGGAGTTTCTCATCCACGGTCTCGCGCATCTTCTCGAGCTTTTCACTGCTGTCTTTCTGGATATTTTCGAGTTGCTTCCCGACGGTCTCGCGCACCTCTCTCAGGCGGTCGTCATTGTTCTTCGACATCGCATCGAGCCTCTGGAGGAGTGAGTCGCTGAAATTTTTCAGTCCTTGACCGAGTTCGTCCCGGAGCTCCTTGCCCGCGCCTTGGGTTTCCCTCCGGCTGAGCGAGATGTCCTCGCGGAAAGCGCGGATGATCTTCTCCTCCGCCTTCTCGAATTCCGAGATGAAATCCGGCAATACCGAATCCTTCTTCCGTGTTGCAACGAGAAAGAGTATGCCGAGGGCAATGAGGAGGATGAGAGCAATGAGAATGAGTTCCATGTGTCGAGTCTTTATTCATTCATACCGACCTGCCAACTATAGGGATTCTTCTTGAGTGTGCCCCACTTCTTCGGATCGATGTACCCTTTTCTTGATCCGGGCTTCGGCTCATTTATCCCTCCCGAGGGTTTTGGTTTCCCTTCCGCTTGCAATTGATCACGCCAATGCGCTCGTTTTTCTGGCACTATGATTGGAGATGCGCCTGAGAGCGATTCGGTCGGTGATGCCTGGATCGGTGATGTCGCGCCTGGCACTTCGAATTTTTTGTCCATAGGATATTCGTATGATATGTTCCAGATTACCTTCCCATTCTACCAAAAATCCTGCCGGAGCGGGAGGGGAGGTTTCTCCTGGCTCATTGAGCGTTACTGAATAGTCCCGTTTCTCTCTATGCGGAGGTATATTTTCTTTCCAAACCGTGTAGAGAACTCAGAAAATTGCGCTCTCGCCAAGGTTAGAGAAAAAACCCCGATTGGAACAATCGGGGTATGTCGGCTACTTTCTGTTTATCGCGCTCAGGATTGCGCGTATCGAAGAGAGTGGGATGCTGGTATCCACTCCCGCTCCCCAACGAATGACTCCATCAGGAAACTGGAGCTGGATATATCCGATCGCTCTTGCTTCCGCGCCTCGACCAAGCGAGTGTTCCGCTTGGTCGAGAACATGGACACTTCCCATTCCTTTTTCGGAAAGTGAGCGAACGAAGGCATCGATCGGTCCATTCCCACTTCCCGACAATTCGAGTGTGGTATTACCACATTCGATGGTCGCTTGGCAGTGACAACCAGAGGCATCATCGACAACATGGAAGGTGACGAGTGCATAGGGACTCGTCTTTTCGATATATTCTCTCCACAGCATCTCCTGAAGATCAGCGGAGGTAACTTCACGACCGAGAGCATCAACCTCTTTTCCGGCCAATGAACCGAATTCTCGGAGCATGTCCTGAGGCAGATGGATACCACATTCGTATGCCAAGAGATAGGCAATTCCACCCTTGCCCGACTGACCATTGACTCGTATCACCTCTTTGTATCTGCGACCGATATCGCGTGGATCGATGATGAGATACGGGACTTCCCATACAGCTCCTTTCGTTTTCCCCTGCTCCCGCAAACCTTTTCCGATGGCGTCCTGATGCGATCCGGAAAATGCGGTGTACACCAAGTCACCACTATAGGGATGTCGTTCGGGGACGGTCATACCTGTACAGCGCTCGTACACTTCGCGAATGGATTCGAGATCGGAGAAATCCAAACCTGGGTCAATTCCTTGCGTATAAAGATTGAGCGCCACCGTTATGATATCGAGATTTCCGGTTCGCTCTCCGTTGCCGAACAGCGTTCCCTCTACCCGATCCGCTCCAGCGAGTAACCCGAGTTCTGTCGCCGCGATGCCCGTACCCCGGTCGTTATGCGTGTGAAGACTGATGATCACGGAATCACGACGAGTCATGTTCCGGCAAAACCATTCGACCTGGTCGGCATAGACATTTGGCATAGCGACTTCGACCGTGCAAGGAAGATTGAGAATCATCTTGCGTTCGGCTGTCGGTTGCCACTCGTCCATGACCGCTTCGCATACTTCGAGGGAAAACTCCACTTCGGTCCCCGAAAAACTTTCCGGTGAATACTGGAATAGAACTTCCGTGCCCTGAAGTTTCAGGGAATGCTCCTTCACCCACCTCGTCCCTCGCGCTGCCATTTCCGCGATCTCGGATTTTCCGAGACCGAAGACGATGCGACGCTGAGCGGGTGATGTGGAGTTATACAGGTGAATGATGACTCTCTTTGCACCGACCAACGACTGTATGGTCTCTTCGATCTGGTCTTCCCGCGCTTGAACCAGGACTTGGATGGTGACATCGTCTGGAATCCGATCTTCTTCAATGAGACGCCTGACGAATGCAAACTCCGTTTTGGATGCGGCCGGAAACCCGACTTCAATTTCCTTGAAACCACACCCGACCAGAGTTTCGAACAGGTTGATTTTTTGCGGTACGGTCATCGGCACTGCTAACGCCTGGTTCCCATCTCGGAGGTCGACACTGCACCACTTGGGTGCCTGTGTGATTCTCCTGCTCGGCCACGCACGATCTTTGAGATCGATACTGGGGAACGCCCGATACTTACCTGCTGGGTCCATGTCCTACTCCTTTTAAAAGAACAAACCAAAGTTTATTTTTGAGACTTTCTTTTGTCATACGACCGTAAAACAAAACCAGCTCATTTGGTGAAGAGCTGGCTTGTATCATCTGTACTTCTTCGGGTTCATGCGATAGGTATGACACAAGCAAAATCTCCACCGTTGTTTCGGAGGCTGAGAAGATCCAGAAGATTATTGCTGTGTCCGTTCATACGATAAACACTACAGCAGTCGGGCTGAAAAGTCAAACCTGT
>CAYOIM010000027.1:0-12473 GCA_964404075.1 uncultured Bdellovibrionales bacterium
GCATTCCTATCGAGAATAAGAAGTCTGATGGTTCCCGTCCTAATTACTTAGGCGAGAACGGAAGCGAAAGATGGTGCAAATGCCTCTGCAAATGCGTTCTTTGCCTTTGTGATGAAGTTTGCATGTATCATCGTGAAAGACTTTTTGCGATGATTCTTTCAACATCGGCTTGCCTATTTTGAATGAGCACCCTGTCGAGTCTAAACAACCCCAGCCATCGTGAAACGATGGAAATCCAAAATTCTAAATTTCAAATTTCAAATAAATCACAAAAATCAATTTCCAAAAATTTTGGATTTCGAATTTGAATTTTATTTGGAGCTTGTAATTTTGAATTTTGAAATTATTATGACTTGAGCATGCGACTCATGTTGCGACTGTCATCCCGTTTTTTGATGGTTTCCCGCTTATCAAAAGCCTTTTTCCCTTTGGCAACGGCGAACTCCAGCTTCACGAGCTGTCCCTTAGTATACAATCGAAGAGGGACCAATGTCAAGCCTTCGACGCGCGATTTTCCTATCAGGGAGCGGACTTCCCGTCCTTTGAGGAGGAGCTTTCGGGATCGCGACTCATCGTGCTTGGTATCACGATGCGCATGCTGGTACCTCGGGATGAGGGCGTTCGTGAGGTACAGTTCGCCCCCCTTGACGGTGACGAAGCTTCCCTTGAGGCTCGCGTGACCGGTTTTGACGCTTTTTACCTCGGATCCGGTCAATACCAAACCCGCCTCAAAGCGATCCGTGAGAACATAATCAAAAGTCGCTCGTTTGTTGGTGGCGATAGTAGTCATATGGCTTCAGTATGAAGTATCGGCTATGAAGTATCAAGAGGGAGAAGTCTTTTCTTTTCGGCTTTTTTCGGCTACGATGGGGAGTATCCGAGTATGAAGGAAAAAATAGCGCACATGATTGAGGCGACCATACGCCACTTGCAGGAGACAGCGATGTTCCCTGTTTGTGATATTCCTGTGGTCGAAGTCGTCCGCCCGAAAGATGACCGATTCGGGGATTATACGAGCAGTATCGCACTGGTGCTTTCGCGGCCGGCGAAAAAGAGTCCGATGGAATTGGCAGAGATGATCAGCCAACAGATAACAATAAACACAAAACAGGAGACTCCCTTTGAAAAAATAGAAGTCGTGGCGCCGGGATATCTCAACTTCACATTTTCGCGGACGCACCTGACGGGTGTTATCAAGGAGATCCTGGAAAAGGGATCGGAATACGGCGCGTCGGCTATCGGTGTCGGGAAGAAGGTGAATAACGAATTCATTTCCGCCAATCCGACGGGACCGCTCCATCTCGGCAATGGTCGGGGTGGGTTCTTCGGCGACTCCCTCTCCCGTGTTCTTCGGAAGGCGGGGTATGTCGTGACGAATGAATACTATGTAAATGATGCGGGGGAGCAGATATTGAAGCTGGGGCAGAGCGTCTTGAAAGAGAGTGGGGCGGTGTATACCGGAGAATACATAGATCAGTTAACAGTGAGCAATAAACAAGTAACAGTAAAGGAAACCGGGGAATGGGCGCTTGGTGTCGTGCTCGAGGAGATGATCAAACCGACGCTCGAGGAGAAAATGAGTGTGCATTTCGATCGTTTCGTATCGGAAAAAAAAGATATTATCGATGCGGGATGGATAGAGAAGGCTCTCTCGATATTGAATGACAGGGGGAAGGCATTCGAATTGGATGGTGCGCTTTGGTTGCGAACGACCGAGTACGGCGATGACAAGGACCGCGTACTCGTGAAGAGCGATGGAGTGAAGACCTACTTCGCCTCGGATTGCGGATATCTCTTGGAGAAAATGAGCCGGGGTTTCGATGTGCTGATAGAGACCTGGGGTGCGGATCATCACGGGTATGTCAATCGCTTCCGTGCGGCGGCACAAGCGCTCGGATTTTCCGGCGAGCTCCGGTTCAATATCGTCCAGCTCGTACGGCTCATGAAGGATGGAAAGGAAGTGCGTATGAGCAAGCGGGAGGGGAATGTCGTCACGATCGATGAGCTCGTGGAGAAAGTCGGGAAGGATGTCACCCGATTCTTTTTTCTTTCGTATGCGGCGGATTCGCATTTGAATTTCGATCTCGCCTTGGCGGAGGAGAGGTCGCAGAAGAATCCGGTCTTCTTTGTGCAGTATGCCCATGCCCGTATCGCCAGTATCCTGAGGAAGGCGTTCGAAGAGAACATCACTCCTGGTATCGGGAATCTCGATCTTCTGAGGACGGAGGGCGAACGGACGCTCCTTCGTGAACTCGAGAAATTTCCTGAGCTCCTCGCATTGATCGCGGAGGAGTATTCGGTGCATCGCCTCCCACAGTATGCCATCCGTTTGGCAGATCGATTCCATTCCTTCTATAATGAATGTATCGTAGTGGATGCCGAACACCGGACGCTCTCGGAGGCGAGGCTCGCGCTCATCACCGCGACGAAAATCGTGCTCTCGGAATCCCTTTCTCTCCTTGGCGTCGATTCGCCGGAAAAAATGTGAGAGGGGGAAATGGCGTGAAGAAAAAAATATGAAACAGAAAAAAAGGTCGCTTGATGATGAGATATTCTCCTTTATGGTGAAGGTCATGGGGGCGCTCGTCCTCATCCTCATCGTCGCGGTGGGTGTCGACATCGCGAAATCGTTTGGCTAAAGTATTTTCGGCATGGGGACTCCTTCGCCACAACTGACGCTCTACCTCGTACGGCATGGCGAAGCGGAACACAATGTCCGCCAGATTTTGGATTCGCTCGCGGGGGATGAAGCGTATGCGTTGACACCCCGGGGGCGGGAGCAGATCGTGGCCGTGGCGGAGGCGATCGCGCTCGACGGTCCGATCGATGCGATCATCGCTTCTCCGTTGCCGCGGACCCGCGAGACGGCGGCGATCATCGCGAGGCGGAATGGGGATGTCGAGGTATGGTATGATGTGCGTTTGCGAGAGACGGATTTCGGGAAGTGGGAGGGTCAGCCGATACAGAAATTTTTTGAAAAATATCCGAGTCCGGAGATGCGCATCGAAACGGATGGGGACGATGGCCTGGAGAGTTTCGTGATGGAGCGGGATCGATGCGCGGCATTTCTCGCGGATCTGAAGATGCATCTTCCGGGGAAACGCGTCGTCATCGTCTCGCATGGCGATACGCTCGAACAGCTTCATGGGCTCATCATGGGCGAGACGGTGGGGGTAGCCGCGGTCGGTTGGAGCCCTCATCGGGGCGAGATGATAAAAATGAAATACTGATATGTCTCTGAAAAAGAAATACCGAAAGAGTGCGGAGGATTGGGGTATGAGCGAGGGAGAATTTGAGCTTTTTCGAAGTCTCTCCACTCCACAAAAAATCCAGGACTTTCTCGACAAACTCCCGCGTAACAACGAGAAGAAGACTCGTACCTGTGCCTCACCGCGTGTCGCTCTCCGCGAGAAGAAAGCGCACTGTATCGAAGGGGCATGCATCGCCGCGCTCGCGCTCTGGATACATGGGGAACGACCTCTCCTCCTTGACCTCAAGGTGGCGAAACCCGACGAGGATCATGTCGTCGCGCTGTACAAACAGAATGGGTATTGGGGGGCGATCAGCAAGACGAGTCATCCGGTACTTCGGTTCCGCGATCCGATTTATCGGACAGTCAGGGAGCTTGTACTCTCCTATTTTCATGAGTATTTTCTCCCTTCCGATGGAAGGAAATCGCTTCGGACCTATTCCCGACCTTTTTCGCTCAGGCGATTCGGCACGGAGTGGGTGACGAGGGAGGATGGGCTGTGGGATATCGCATCGGAATTGGATCAATCACAGCATTACTCGATCGTACCGGATGTCAACAAACACCTCTTGCGGAAGGCGACCGAGATAGAGGTCGAGGCGTATAAACTCAATGACTGGCCATCATCCGATCCGCGGACATAGACATCTTCGGGGATTTTTGGTATGCTGGGGTTACAATCTCGAAAGGTTATGATGGAGTTTCCGCCCAGGGCGGATACAATCGCTCCGGAACCGCGGAAAGAAAGTGTGTACAGCACGACTAGACTCCGCCGGGTGCGCCCGTAATAGCAGGAAAGAGGGTATTTTGTATCGTGTATTTCGTATTATGTATGAGATTGAGTCTCTCTACTAAATACTAGATACTTAATACTAAAGCAAGGTGGTACCACGATTTTATCGTCCTGAGCATGGTTTTGTGCTCGGGATTTTTTGTTTTTGTATGATCAAACCGGATCGAAAACCGTATGGGTATCGGGAATTGCTCGTTTACAAGAAGGCGGAGCAGATGCAGATCCATTGCTCGGAGCTGACGCACCGGTTTTCTCGGACGAAAACGCTCATCGCGCTTGCGGATCAGATGGATCGATCGGCGCGTTCGGTGAAACAGAATATCGTGGAAGGATGGAAACGGAATACGAGTCAGGAGTATTATGATTTTCTTGGATTTTCCATGGGCGCGAATACGGAGCTCGAGGAGGATTGTGATGATATTTGGAAAGGGATGTACCCGGAACTCTTGATCGAAAAGGGAGTAATGGGCGAAAGGGGAGTCGAAAAGGGCGAAAAGGGATTAAAGGGGGATATTGAGAAATTGAAATTCTATCCCATTGATCCAGACTTGCCACCGGTGGTGAAGCTGAAACTCCAGTGTAAGGAACTGAATTATCTTCTTACCCAATTACAGAAATCGCTCGTTGAGAAAATGGAGACCGAGCATACTCTCCCAATGCGTGATATTCTGCAGAAGCAGGCCATGGAGAAACAAAAGCGTGAAGGCGATTTCGATGAAGATTTCCTGAAGCCTCTTGGTATGAAACGCCTCCCGAATGGTCAAGTCGTGAAGGATGAATAATATAAAACCCACCCCTTTTTTTGTCCCCTTTATACCATTTCCCCCTCCTGTTTCGTACCCCTTTTCTTCACCCATTAAACCCCCTTTAACCCCATTGTATGCCTCAGATGCAGAGCCCCTTCAAAAGCACCAAAGAATCCCCATACCATCTTTCCGTGGGAGCGGTTCTTGTCGATAAAGAGGGACAAATTGCATGTCATTATTTTAAGAAATTCCAGGTGACTGGTGAGGATCAGAAATATGATGATTTTTACATTCTCATGCGTGAAACGGTTGAGTCGGGGGAGGGTTTGGAGGAAGCAGTATTGCGTGGTATCAAGGAGGAATTCGGTGCGACGGGGGAAATCGAAAAATTTGTCGGAACACTCCTCACGAAATTTCCTCGAGGTGATGTTTGGATTGAGAAGACAACCGCGTATTTTCTCATACGATTGAAAGACTTTGATATTAATAACCGCATTTTCGATGATTGTGAGAAAGAGAGCATCATTCAATGGCAGCCGATAGATTTCCTCATTTCCAAGATGGAAACGCAGGGGCAGAGATATGAGAGGACGGATCTCGATGAATCAGAAATTCTCAAGAGAGCTAAAAAGTATGTATCATAATCCTATGACATTCAAGAAAGTAGATCCGAAGATGAATTTTCCGAAGATGGAGGAGGAGATTCTCAAGTTTTGGGATGAGCAGAAGATATTCGAGAAGTCGGTGGCGAAGGATTCGCCGGCGGGAGATTTCATTTTCTATGAAGGTCCTCCGACGGCGAATGGAAAGCCGGGACTCCATCATGTCCTCGCACGGTCGTTCAAGGACATCATCCTGCGGTACAAGACCATGAAGGGGTATCGTGTCGCACGGAAGGCGGGCTGGGATACGCATGGACTCCCGGTCGAGCTCCAGGTGGAGAAGGCATTGGGACTCCGATCGAAACAGGAAATTGAAAATATCATTCCGGGCGATGCGCGGGCGAGCGTGATCGAATTCAACAAGAAGTGCAAGGAATCCGTGTGGGAGTATAGGGATCTCTGGGAGAAGTTGACGAAGCGCATGGGGTATTGGGTCGATATGGAGCATCCATATGTGACCTATGAGAATAGCTATATCGAATCGGTGTGGTGGCAGTTCGCACAGATCGCGGATTTGAAGAACGCAACGGGGGAGTCATTCGTCTACAAAGGGCACAAGGTGGTGCCATACTGCTACCGCTGTGGGACAGCACTCTCGTCGCACGAGGTCGCGCAGGGATACAGGGAAGTGAAGGACAATTCGGTGTATGTGAAATTCCGGGTATCAGATAGCAATGAACAATTAACAAAAAACAAAAATACCTATTTTTTGGCATGGACAACGACGCCGTGGACGCTTCCGGGGAATGTCGCCTTGGCAGTAGGGAAGGATATTGAGTATGTCATTGCTTCATATGATAGATTTCCTCTTGGTGATGGAGAAGAAAAAATATTTACCAGCGAAGCATTACTTTCGGAAACACATTATCAGGGTGCTGTAACTTATATCCTTTCAAAAGAGCGGTATAAGGATTTTACTGATGATGCGATTTTAGAGGAACAATTTTTAAGGGACTATCAAGAAATAAAAGGTTCTGATCTCCTCGGCTTGAAATACGAACCGCTCTATAAAACCGCAGGAGCCGATGAGGAAAAATGTTATCGCGTGGTTTCCGATGAGGTAAACGGACAGCATTTCGTGACGACGGATTCAGGGACGGGTATCGTGCATATCGCTCCGGCTTTCGGTGAGGATGATGCGAATGTCGCGAAGGAGAATGATCTGCCGACGGTATTGACGGTCAATCCGGATGGAACTCTCATTGACATTGTGGGACTTGAAAAAACGAAAGGTATTCCAGTAAAGAAAGGGAGTGGAGAAAAAGAAATAAAATACAGGGTAGATATGATTATTATCGATGATCTCGAGAGTAGAAAAGATAGAAATTTGATTTTTCGGAAGGAGATTTATTCGCACGAATATCCGTTCTGCTGGCGTTGTGATACGCCACTCATCTATTTTGCCAAGCCCTCCTGGTTCATCCGGATGAGCGAGATCCGGGAGGAGCTCTCGAAGAATAATGAAGGCGTAGCATGGGTACCGGATCATATCAAGGAAGGTCGATTCGGCGAGTGGCTTCGCGGGGCGAAGGATTGGGCGATTTCCCGTGAACGGTATTGGGGGACGCCGCTTCCGATTTGGGAATGTGTTGGAGAAGAATCAAGAATGAAGAATCAAGAATTCAGCGAAAAAGGATGTAGACGAATCAAAATTATCTCTTCGATCACCGAAATCGAAAAACTTTCCGGGAAAAAGATTGAGGATGTGCATAAGCCGTATATCGATGATGTGACATTCGCGTGTGAGTGCGGCGGAGTGATGCAACGGGTGCCCGAAGTGCTTGATGTGTGGTTTGATTCGGGGGCGATGCCGCTCGCGCAATTCAATTATCCGAATGCTGTCTCTGATGAAGATAGGAAGAATATCGAAGCGGGGAAATATTTCCCGGCGGATTATATCTGCGAGGCGATCGATCAGACTAGGGGGTGGTTCTATACGCTCCACGCTCTTGCAACTTTGTTGCATTTCGGTGGGAAAGTGCCTGAGGGGAGCGCTTTCCGGAATGTGATCTGTCTCGGACATATCATGGATGCAGAGGGGAAGAAAATGTCGAAGTCGAAGGGAAATGTAATCGATCCGTTCCAGATGTTTGACGAGTATGGTGCTGATCCGCTCCGGTGGATGCTCTTCTCGCTCAATCAGCCGGGGTTGCCGAAGCGGTTCGATCTGAAGGGGATGCGTGATGTGCAGAACCGCGTCTTCCGTATGCTCTGGAATTCGTATTCGTTCTTCGTGCAATATGCGGAGATCGACCAATGGCAATCAACAGTGAACAAGATGCAATCAACGAACCTTTTGGATCGATGGATTCTGTCTGAGCTTCAGTTGTTGGTGAAGTCCGTCGATGAGTCGCTCACGAAGTACGATGTCTATTCGCCGACGCAGAAAATTGAGAGTTTTATCGACCATCTCTCGAACTGGTATATCCGACGGAACCGAAGGCGGTTTTGGAAGCCTGTCCGAACGATGGAATTGGGCGGGTCGGAAGATGATAATGATAAGAATGATGCCTATCAGACTTTGTATACCCTACTCGTGACGCTCGCGAAAGTGATAGCACCGTTCACGCCGTTCCTCGCGGAGGAGATGTATCGGAATCTCACCGATAAGGAGTCAGTGCATCTCGCCGATTGGCCGACTGTGGATGAATCGTTGATTGATGAAAAGTTAAATGAGGAAATGGCAACCTTGCGAAGTATTATTCGTCAGGGGCTCGAGCTTCGTGCGGAAGTAAAGATAAAAGTGCGGCAACCATTGTCTGAATCAAGAATCAAGAATCAAGAATTGAACAAAGAAATGCATGAAATTCTCAAAGAGGAATTGAATGTGAAGAGTGTGATTATTGATGAAATGATTGAAAAAGATATTGTGTTGAATACCGAAATCACTCCCGAGCTGAAACTCGAGGGTGAAGCGCGGGAGATCATCCGGGCGATCCAGGAGGGTCGGAAGAAAGCTGGGTTCGAGGTGGCCGACCGGATCGTACTTTGCTATCAAGGGATGGAAAGGGTGTTCAATGGAGATACTGAAAAGGGAATCAAAGGGTTTGAAGAAGAGATTTCAAAGGAAGTCCTCGCGACGGAAGTGATGAATGAAAAACTGGAAGGCGCAGAATACGAAGGCACCCTTGACCTCGATGGCGAGACATTTGCATTTCAACTGAAGCGTATAAAATAATTTTTCAGGTATTTCTGAATTCTAAAATTGAATCATTAAAAATTGATTGGAAATTAGAAATTAGAAATTAGAAATTGTCCTGTGGAGTATCGCTACACCGCCATCATCCTGAAGAAGAAGGAAGTCGGAGAGACCGACCGATTGTATACGGTGTATACGAAGGAGGCGGGGAAATTGAAATTGGTGGCGCGCGGGGTGCGCAGGCAGGAGGCAAAACTCGCGAGTCACTTGGAGACGATGAATCTCGTGTCGCTCTCGGTACAACGCGGGCGCGGACAAGGGAAGATCGCCGGAGCGATCGCCGAGGAATCATTCCTTGCGATACGGCGGGATGAGACGGCGATATTCGAAATCCTCTCGGCGCTCAGTGTCTTTGAGCGGTTGGTCGGATTGGAGGAACAGGATGAGCGACTCTTTTCCCTACTGGAGCGGTTCATCCGGATGGCGAATGATCTCGTGGCGAAACAGAAGGGAGACAAGGTACCGCTTCTCCTGCATACTTTTCTCTTCCACCTTTTTTCGGAAATGGGGTATCAGATCGAAGCGGGAGTGTGCGCGGCGACGGGAGGTCGATTGGATGCAAATGACCGGCTTTTCTTCAGTCCGGCGGCCGGCGGGGTTATTACTTCCCTCGCGGCGGAGATGGTACCGCAATCGATACCCATGAGCCCTGCGACGGTGAAGCTCCTTCGCATCCTCCTCTCGAACAAGCTGGAGAGTATCGTGAAGATCGCTCCGGAGAAGCAGGAAATCCAGGAGCTCTCCCTCGCGACGGCGCGCTTCATCGACTGGATCGTGCAGTAGTAAGACAGCACAAACAGACGATCGTTCGGCTTTTGGAGGGGTGCGTCCGCTGTTTGTAAGAACATATAGAAGGGTTATCAAAAATTTGCTACACTTGGGATATCTGAGGGCATGAGAAGTCTTCTCTCGGCGAATTTCTCCATCATTCCCTGCTCGTCCGAAGACGGACTGCGTTGCGAGAGATTCCAAAATTGCCGAGAGAAGACTTCTTGGCGAATTATATTAAAACACAAAAATATGGGATTGCAGGATCTGAATGAAAATCTGTACGAACGGAAATTCGATATGCCGGATATCGATACGCAGTATGAATCCGGCGTTGTTCCGGAGGCGAAGGATTTCCAGGCGAAAGCATGGGGCGGAGTAGCCACTCCGTCCGTCCGGGTCGTCGATGAGTCATTCCTGCGAAAGAGGAAGTGGATGCTCATCGCTCTCGGAGTCGTCGGTGTGGTCGCGCTCGTCGTGGGCGCATTCTTCGTCCGCAGACTGCTCTTCGTCGATACGAAAGTATCTCTTTCAGTCGAGGGACCGCAAAGCGTCGCGAGTGCCGAAACGGTGCTTTTCTCGCTCCAATACGCGAATACGAATTGGGTGACTTTGCATAATGCGGAGATCGCTCTCTCATATCCGAAGAGCTTTCATCCCGAGACGGATGGCAAATGGATAGTCGCCGACACCAGGCTCGTCATACCGATCGGTGATATTCCTTCCCGATCCACGGGTCGTATCGATGTCGCGGGGAAATTCTTCGGATCAAAAGGAGATATTTCCTATCTCGATGCCGCCCTCCATTATTCACCGAGTCAGATGAGCGAGGTGTTCTCGTATGATGCGCGATACGGTGTCTCGATCAGCACTTCGCCCATTTCGCTCGAGGTGAGTGCGCCGCAAATGGCGGCAAGCGGCGATACGGTCGAGTACCTCGTCAATTATGAGAATCAGGATACCGGGAAGTTCTCGAATGTTCGAATCAAAGCCGAATATCCCGACACATTCCGGTTCGTTTCTTCCGATCCTCCCCCGTCGGATGGCGGGAGCGTTTTCTCCGTGGGCGATCTCGCACCGAAGACGGCGGGGAAAATCCGGATTACCGGGACTGTCACCGGATCCCTTGATGAAGTGAAGCCGGTGAAATTCTCGATCGGATACCTTCAGGGGGACGGGAATTTCCTCTCATACAATACGGCACAGCAACTGACCCGCATCGCCTCGTCGCCGCTCTCCATTATGCAGTGGGTGGATGGCTCCCGTGATATCACGACGACGCTCGGCTCGGTATTGACCTATCGCATCGCTTACAAGAATGAGGGGAATATCGGACTTCGGGATGTCATCGTCACTTTTGATTTCAATACGGCGATACTGGATTTCTCCCGCATGCAGAAAAAATCCGGATATTTCGACGCGGAGAAAAACCGGTTGATCTGGAAGGCATCGGATATCCCGGAGCTCGCGATACTGGATCCGGGGGAGTCGGGCGAGATCACATTCACCGTGCCGGTGTTGACCCAGGTGGAGCATGCCGTCGGAAAACATTTCGGCATCCGGACGATTGCGAAGATAGACAGCCCCGATGTGCCGACACCTGCCGGATCGAACAAGATCATCGGGAGTAATACTTTGAGTGTACGATTGACCTCCGCGATTGACCTCGCGGTCAAAGGGCGGTATTATTCCGCTCCGGTGGAAAATACCGGTCCGATTCCGCCGAAGGTGGGCATGCAGACGACCTACGCGCTCACCTTTCTCCTCTCGAATTCCTTCAATGATATATCGGGGGCGAAGGTGGTGGCAGGGCTTCCGTCCGGAGTGCGGTTCACCGGCAAGATTTTTCCCGAATCGGAAACTGTGACTTTTAACGATCGGACGAATGAGTTGGTTTGGGAAATCGGAAATTTCTCCGCGGGCGGAGAGGGGCTGAAGCGAGAAGTGACCGTGCAAGTAGCGGTCATACCCGGACCGAGCGATGTGGATAAGGATATCCGTCTCATGGGACGAGCGGTATTTTCCGCGAAGGATTCGTTCACTGGCGAGGAGATACGGAAAGAGCAGGGAGTGAAGACAACCGCGCTTTCCGAGGACACGAAAATGACATCAGACGGATATCAGGTACGAAAATGACATTCCAGATCGCCAGTAAAACTGGAGCAGGCAAGCGACACGGGTCGCTCGTGACGAGAAACGGAGTATTGCGCACTCCGTTTTTCATGCCGGATGCGACACGGGCAGCGGTACGAGGGATTGCTTCGGATGAAATACGAAGGAGCGGTATCGAGGCTCTCGTCGTCAACACCTATCATTTGTTTCTCCAGCCGGGAGAAACACTGATCAAAAATGCGGGGGGCATCCATCGGTTCATGCGTTGGGAGGGACCGATACTTTCGGATTCCGGCGGGTATCAGGTGTATTCGCTTATTCACCGGAATCCCGAGATGGGGAGAATTACCGAGGAAGGCGCGGAATTCAAATCGATATTCGATGGATCGAAACACCTCCTCACTCCGGAACGCGCGATACGGATTCAATTCGATCTCGGTGTGGACATGATGGTCTGTCTCGACGATCCGCGCCCGAATGATGTGCCGGAGGAAGAGGCGTGTCTCGCGATGGAACGGACGCTTCGGTGGGCGAAGCGGTGCAAGGTCGAATTCGAGAAGCAAGTGAAGGAACGAGGGATGACCGATGAAAATCGTCCACTCCTTTTCAGTGTAGTGCAGGGCGGGCTCTTCGTCTTGCTCCGAAAAAAATGTGCTGAAGGACTCGTGGAAATCGGTTTCGATGGGTATGGTTTCGGTGGGCGGCATATCGATGAGGATGGGAATTTTCTCGAGGAAATTCTCGCGAAGACCGCGGAATATATTCCTGAGGAGAGTATCCGTTTCGCTCTCGGTATCGGGACGCCGTCCGATATCGTCTTGTGTCATGCGCTCGGTTGGGATATGTTCGACTGTGTCATACCGACACGGGAAGGAAGGCATGGTCGTTTGTTCGTATGGAACGAACAAACGGAATTTCAAATTTCAAATTTCAAATTTCAAAA
>CAYOIM010000028.1:0-11473 GCA_964404075.1 uncultured Bdellovibrionales bacterium
GAAAAATCGCTCTCTCAAAAGGGTTTACTTTGGCGGAGCTCTTGGTCGTGATGGGGATGACGGCCATCATGATAGCGGTAACCCTGACTTCCCTCAGCGGGGCGAAGGATCGGAAGGCGGTGGAGGCGGAGGCGAGGAAATTCGCGGCTGTGGTACGAGAAATGCAGAATTATGCTCTGACGGGGAAGGTCATGGAAACAGGTCGAGTGACTTGTGGGGTGGGCATATTTGAAATTGAAGATGACGATGAATCTTATGTTACTTCTTATGCTTATCGGAGTGGAACGAGTTGTGCTGATTCGCCAACATTTGCTTTACTTTCTCCGATTATCCTTTCGAATGGCGTGGCATTTTCCGGTACGACGGATGCTTTTTACTTCCGGGTTCCGCGAGGGGATATGATGGATGCACTGGGTGCTGGTATCGCCACGGCTCGGCTCATTGTGCTCCACAAGAATACTGCGGATTATTCGGTATGTGTGTATCCGAGTGGAATGGTTGTCGAGCAGGCAGGGTCGGGAAGTTGTCCGTAAGAGGAAGGAATGAGGAGAAAATTTTTCAAACAGCGGTTGCGCCCCGATGAAATGTTGCGATAATTTCACGGGGTAAACCGCTCCAAAAGCGGAACAACCGCTCTCGAAATATGGATATGAAACAACAAATTAAACAGCGGTCGAACCGCTCCAAAAGCGGAATAACCGCTCGTGGCAATCTCTCCGGATTCTCGTTTATGGAGGTGATGACGGCGATGTTCGTCGTCTCGGTCGGGCTTGTCACGGTCATCAGTCTCTTCTCCAAGGGGCTCATCAATTCGGCGATAGATCGGGATCGTATCGTCGCGGCGGGTCTCGCGCAGGAAGGCGTGGAAATCGTGAAGAATATCCGGGATAACGAATTGGCGATACCAGGGAATGTAGATGGGTTTAGTGTTGCCAATGGATTGATAGGTCACAATCATTGTCATGCAGATTATACTTCTACCGCCCTGAGCTGTTTTCCGAATGCAAACAGCCCTGAAACAAAATTTTCACTCGTATTAAGCGGAGGAAAATACGCTATTGCAGGGACTGCTCAGAAGTTTTCTCGATATATCAATATCGACTATCATGCAGGAGGTTCGTATGCTGATGTGATTAGTGTGGTTTATTGGAAGCCGGAATGGTCAACTGATATTACTGGGGCAGATAGAATTTTTTCAGGAGGAACTGTCCATACGGAAAATTGTCATGCCGGAAATAAATGCGTGTATGCACAGATGCGATTGGAAACATGGAAGCCGTGATGAGGGGGAGGCGGGAATACAGTGTAGAGGGTAGAGCAAGTTTTCAAATAGCGGTTGCACCGCTCAAAAAGCGGAACAACCGCTCTCGCAAGTAGTTAACCACTAGAGCGATCACTCCCGAAGTTATGATAATGATACGGAAAAAATTGAAGGGATTGAGTCTCATCGAGGTGATCACTTCGATCGGGGTTTTTTCGCTCATGATGGTGACCATAGCGGGGATTTTCGGGAGTAGCATATCGAGCTCCCGGGCGAACAGGGTCGTCGAACGCAATCTGGAGAACGCGCAGTTCGTGATGAACGAGATGGCGAAGGAATTGCGGACGAGTACGATCGTTGATACCACATTTAGCTCTGGTTCAAATACTTTCGCATCTCATGGCGTCAATAATCATATTCGATTTTTCGATTATTCTCAGGGGCGATGTATCGAATATCGGATGGGTAGTGATGGAACGAATAATTATATCGAGCGTGCGGCTTTTATACCGGTAGTTGCTGTAGGAGAAATACCTCGGGATAAATGTAAAGATGATGCTACCACGACTACTGCACTAGGGACATACACTAGGGTTACGACTGGTCATGTCGTACCGAGTTTCAGCGTTGTGACATCATCGAATGGAGGCGGAAATTCTGCTCTCGCGCGGGTCGGTCTGGTGACCATGGTCTTCGTCGTGAAGGAGAAACCTTTAGGTACGCAGAGCGTCACCCTCCAGACGACGGTGTCGCTACGCGATTATGCGGAGTCGGGGATCGTGCATTAGAGGGCTCGCCCGCACACCAAAAGAGGTAAAAGATTTTTTCAAACAGCGGTCGTAGAGAATTTCATTTTAACGGTTGTTCCGCTTTTGGAGCGGTGCAACCGCTGAAATGAAATACTGCTCAAAGGTGGAACGACTGTTCAGGGAGGGACTTGCCCGCACACCAAATATGTTTTATGTGTATTTGTTGAAAAGTAGGAAGGATAACAATTTTTATACTGGATCAACAAATGATTTGAAAAGACGCTTTACGGAGCATAATTCCGGGAAGGTATTTTCAACAAAGTTGAGAATCCCGTTTGACCTTGTCTATTATGAAGCGTATAAAGATGAGTCGGATGCAAGACGACGCGAGCAAGCTTTGAAACTGAGGGGACAGGCAATGGTGCAACTACGGAAACGAATTGGAGGAAGCATGAA
Organism: uncultured Bdellovibrionales bacterium; assembly: GCA_964404075.1. GTDB lineage: Bacteria > Patescibacteriota > Minisyncoccia > Moranbacterales > UBA1568 > CAYTED01. The sequence continues at coordinate 2,467 of CAYOIM010000028.1, forward strand.
ATAATTTTAAACATAATTGGTGTGCGGGTAAATAGAGATGATGTAAAAAAAAGAATAGAGAAACTTCGGGCGGAGCTGGATCGGCACCGCTCTTTGTATCATGTGCTCGATGCGCCGGAGATCTCCGATGAGGCGTATGATTCGTTGTTTCATGAGCTGGTCGCTCTGGAACGAGAATTTCCGGAATTCGAATCGGAGACGAGTCCGACGCGCCGCGTGGGTGATGCGCCGCTCTCGAAATTCGAGAAAGTCCGGCATGCGCACCGGCAGTGGTCTTTCGATGATGTTTTTGATTTCCAGGAGCTGAAAGCGTGGAGCGAAAAATTAAACAGACTTCTCGATAGGGGAAAAAAAGCAGATTTTCAAACAGCGGTCGCACCGCTCAAAAAGCGGAACGACCGCTCTCTACAAAAGGGAATAGAAAACAGCGGTCGCACCGCTGAAACCAGCGGAACGACCGAGCTATTTTCTCTATCCTTTGATATCGAATACTGTTGCGAGTTGAAGATCGATGGGTTGAAGATGGTGCTCACCTACGAGGAGGGGGTGCTCGTGCGTGCGGCGACGCGGGGTGATGGAGAAGTTGGCGAGGATGTCACGCAGAATGTCCGGACGATACAGAGTGTGCCGCTCGTCCTCCATGAGCCGGTGAGCATGACGGTCGTCGGTGAGATCTGGCTTCCTGGGAAAGAATTGGAGCGGATCAATGCAGAGCGGATCGCAAGTGGCGAACCGGTATTTTCGAATGCGCGCAATGCGGCGGCCGGGACGATCCGGCAATTGGATCCGAAGGTCGCGGCGAGTCGGAAATTGGATAGCTTTATTTATGATATCGATGAGTTGAGAGGTGAGAGATTAGATGAGAGAAAGGAACTTTCAAATAGCGGTCGCACCGCTCAAAAAGCGGAACGATCGCTCTCCAATACAGAAAAGCGGAACGATCGATCCGATACTCCGGAGACTCAAGTGGGGGAATTGGAATTGTTGAAACAATTGGGATTCAAGGTGAATACGGAATATCGATTGTGCCGGAATATCGAAGAGATACAGGCGTACTATGAGGAATGGACGGAGAAGCGGCATGCGCTTCCGTACGGACTCGATGGCATCGTGCTGAAAGTGAATAGTCGGGCAATGCAGGAGGTGCTCGGACATACCGGGAAATCGCCGCGATTCGGTATCGCGTACAAATTCCCCGCGGAGGAAGCGACGACCGTGGTGGAGGATATTTCGGTTCAGGTGGGACGGACGGGGGTGCTCACGCCGGTGGCGCATCTCCGTCCCGTGCGTATCGCCGGATCGATCGTCAGTCGGGCGACGCTTCACAATGCGGATGAGATCGCGCGGCTCGGCGTCCGAATCGGCGATACGGTCGTATTGCGCAAGGCGGGGGATATCATCCCGGAAGTCGTCTCGGTGGTGACGACACTGCGAAATGGGAGTGAACAGGTTTATCACTTTCCGACGACTTGTCCCGTGTGCGGGAGCGGCGTCAGTAAACAGGGAACAGCGGTCGCACCGCTCCAAAAGCGGAACGACCGATCCGAAAAACAGGATATGCGAATCAGCGGTCTCCGCCAGCCGGTGGATCCAAAAGCGGAACGACCGTTGATTCCTCTGAGTGTGGCGTCGTATTGTACGAATGAGAATTGCTATGCGATGGAGCGGGAGCGGATCATCCATGCCGTCGGGAGGAAGGGTCTCGATATCGATGGTCTCGGCGAGAAGATCATCGAGCAGTTGATGGATGAGGGACTGGTGTCCGATCTCGCGGATATTTTCGAATTGACTGCAGGCGATCTCTTGCCACTTGAGCGATTCGCGGAGAAGAAGGCGGACAAGATCATCCTCGCCATCGAACGCTCCAAGCGGGTGCGACTCGATAAGTTCCTCTTCGCCCTCGGGATCCGGCATGTGGGGGAAGAGACGGCGGACTTGATTATGAGGAACATAATCAAGAAATTCCAAATTCCAAATTCCAAATTCCAAATTAAATCCGAAATACAAAATACCAAAATCAAGAATCCGAAAGATATTGCTGATGTATTCTCAAGGATGACGGAGGAGGAATGGACGGCGATAAAAGGGATTGGGGAAAAGAGTGCGGAGAGTATAGTCGAGTGGTTCCGGGACGAGAAGCATCAGCTCATTTTGAGCCGTATGGTGGAACTGGGAGTGGAAATAGTGCTACCGGAATTACAGGAGAATGAGGAGCCCTTATTGTTTGCAGGGAAATCGTTCGTTCTGACCGGAGAGCTCGCTTCCTTTACACGGGACGCCGCAAAAAGTATGATTAAGGAACGAGGCGGGAGCGTCACGGGGTCGGTGAGCAAAAAGACCGACTTCGTCGTCGCCGGAGAGAACCCGGGGAGCAAGCTCGATGCCGCGCGGGCGCTTGGGGTGAGGATTTTGAATGAAAAGGATTTTAGGCGGTTGCTAGAGGGGTAAAATTTTCAATTCACAATTTTCAATTTTCAAACAATTCCTAATGATTCAATTTTGAAATTATAAAAATTGTTGCATTGTTTAGAAATTGGTAATGAGAAATTTTATGAGTATGCTTTCAGAAGATGAAGTGAAAAATATCGCGACGCTCGCGAGAATAGGATTGAAAGATGTGGAGGTCGAGAAGTATCAAAAGGATCTCTCGGCTATTTTGGAATTCTTTCAGGAATTGGAGATGGTGCCGACGGACGGCGTGTCGCCGATGGGGAACAGCACGGAGAAAGTGGATGCGTTCCGTGAGGATAGGGCGGTGTCGGGAAGCGATGCGGAGCGGGAGGCGCTCATGAGGAATGCGCCGATGACGAAGGATGGATTCGTGAAAGTGAAATCGGTATTCTAAAGAAAATCCAAAATTCAAAATCTTAAGCTCCAAATAAATTTCAAACTTCAAATTCAAAATTGAAAACGAAGAGATGGATTTTATTATTTTTATTTTGGTATTAGGATTTATTTGATATTTGTAATTTTGAATTTGGTATTCATTGAATGTATGATTCGAGCATTGCATGAAAAACTGCTGGCGAGAGAGGTGACGGCCGTGGAGTTGGCTGAAGGGTATTTTGCTCGGATTGAAGCGCGCAATGATGAGCTCAATGCCTACCTCACCGTGACGAGGGACTCCGCGCTCCGTGATGCGGCATTCGTCGATGAGCGGATCTCGAAGGGTGAATCGATCGGTCTGCTCGCGGGCATCCCGGGCGCCATCAAGGACAATATCTGCATCACGGGAGTGCGGACGACCGCGGCATCGAAGATTCTCGATAATTTCGTCGCGCCGTACGATGCGACAGTCATCGATCGTCTGAAAAAAGAAAACGCTCTCTTTCTCGGGAAGACGAATCTTGATGAATTCGCGATGGGCGCTTCGACGGAGAACAGCGCGTATGGTCCGGCACGGAATCCTCTCGACACGACGCGTGTTCCAGGAGGATCATCGGGCGGATCGGCCGTCGCGGTGGTGGGAGATATGGCGGTGTGGGCGCTCGGATCGGATACGGGTGGATCGATCCGACAGCCGGCATCATTTTGTGGGCTCGTCGGACTCAAGCCGACTTATGGGCGGGTATCGCGCGCCGGCGTGATCGCGATGGCATCGAGTTTGGATCAGGTGGGACCTCTCACGAAGACCGTCGAGGATGCGGCGATCGTTCTCTCCATTATCGCCGGGTTTGATATTCACGATGCGACGACGGGCGAGAGCGATGCGAAGGATTACACGCAGTATCTCGATGGGAAGGTGCGGGGGCTTCGCATCGGTATTCCGCAGGAGTATTTCACGGATGAACTTGATGCACGCGTTCGCCTCGTCGCAGAGAAGGCGATAGAGCAGTTTCGATTACTCGGAGCAGAGATTGTGCCGATATCCCTTCCGCTCTCGAAGTATGCTCTCGCCGTGTATTACCTCGTGATGCCGTGCGAGGTGAGTTCCAATCTCGCTCGGTATGATGGCATTCGTTTCGGTCTGTCCATCAATGATGCGGAAGATTCCATTCCTGGTACGAGCGGACTCCTCGAAACCTATCTCGATACGAGGCGGCACGGATTCGGCGCGGAGGTGAAGCGCCGCATCATGCTCGGCACCTACGCATTGTCCGCGGGGTACTATGATGCGTATTACAAGAAGGCACAACAGGTGAGAAGGCTGATCCGGGAGGATTTCAAAACGGCATTCGAAACCGTCGACTTCATTTTTTCTCCGACCGCACCCGAAGTCGCTTTCAAAATCGGAGACAAGTCCGATGATCCTCTGAAGATGTATCTCTCGGATGTCTATACGGTGACGGCGAACCTCGTCGGTGTCCCGGCGATTTCCTTTCCGATGGGGATGATCGAGGATGATGGGAAGAAACTCCCGATCGGCGGACAACTCATGGGGAAGTGGTATGATGAGGAGGGTGTCCTTCGCATGGCGGATGCCTTTGAAAAGTCAGACAAACAGTAAGAGAAATATCATGGATCCAAATTACGGTATCGACCTCTCGGGATTGTGGAATATCCTCCTCGATGTACCGGGGTGGTGGCATACGGTTGAGGGGCTCGCCATCGTCCGGACGGTGAAGTTCCTCCTGTTCATCTATATCGTGGTGCTCCTTGTCGATGTGGCGATCCTCCTGTCGTTCCGGGGAGTGACGCGTGACCTCCGCATGAATCTCCTCGGCACGGATCAGAGACCTCTTTTTTCCGGTCGTGCGAAGCAGACGGAGCGGCAGTGGCAGAAGATTTTCGCGCGGCTTTCGAGCGGGGACGCATCCCAGTATAATCTGGCGATCCTCGAAGCGGATGCCCTCGCCGATACGGTCATGGGCGCGTCGAGATGGGCGGGCACTAATCTCGGCGAACGGATCGCATTGGTACGGGAGGGGCAGGTAGAGTCGATCGAGTCGCTCCGCGAAGCGCATGCGGTGAGGAATCGGATCGTGAATGATGCCGGATTCGCCGTCGATCACGAAGAGGCGGAGCGAGTGCTCGGATTGTACGCGCAATTCCTCGAAGAGATGGAATTACTGTAGGAGAACTTTTCATTCAACGGTCGTTCCGCTTTTTGAGCGGCCAGCCTCGACCAGCTAGGCGGGTGCGACCGCTGAATGAAAGTACAATTTAATTTTATTTTTAAGGAAAAACATATGGATAAGCATGAGTTTGATGGGTTGCTCGAGGACTATTTTTCCCTTCATGAAGAAGAAAGAAAAGCACAGGAAAAGCGTGAAGAGGGACGCAAGGATTTTGAGTATGAATGTGAGCGAATGAAAGGAAAGATGCGGGATGCCTTGAAGGAATTGCCGGTGAAGGAGGATTAGATTTTTGTTAGATTGATCCGCACACCAATTATACGCAGCGCTAAAAGCGCAAAGTATTGTATAGGATCGTAGGGGGATTTCTCGTACAGAGTTCGTTTTTGCAGTAGAGAAGTTTCTTAAAGCGTATAATTGGTGTGCGGATTGACAGATGAACGGGAAACTGGTACATTTTCCCTGTAGCCCTCGGGGCTTTTTTTGAACCGGAAAAATCGATTGTTGAGCCTTATGCAAGCCATCCTTTCATTTTTACGGGAAGCGAAGACGGAATTGATCAAGGTGAGCTGGCCGGATCGGAAAACGGTCTTCCAATACACGGTCATCGTGATCATCCTCTCCCTTTCGGTGGCGATTTTTCTCGGGGCATTGGACTCGCTGTTCAGCTTTCTCGTACAGAAGTATCTCATCCGATCATAAAATAATGTTGCAATCCTATGGCCAAGCAGAGTCAGCATCACGGTCGCGCATGGTATGTGCTCCATACTTATTCCGGATACGAGGACAATGTGTCCCGCAATTTGAAGCAACGCATCGAATCCATGGACATGCAAGACCTCATCTTCGATGTGATGGTACCGAAGGAGAAGAAGATCAAGATCAAAGGAGGCAAGCGCGTGACCGTCGAGGAGCGCATCTACCCGGGCTATGTCCTCGTCGATATGGTGGTGACGGATGCCTCATGGTATGTGGTCCGCAATACGCCGAATGTGACGGGATTCATCGGTCTCGGAACGACGCCGACCCCGGTGGATTCGCGGGAAATCGATGGCCTGAAGAAACGGATGGGCACGGATGAACCGAAGTACAAGATCGATGTGAAGATCGGGGATGCGGTGCAGATCATGGATGGACCGTTCAAGGAATTCGAGGGGAAGATCCAGGAAGTGGATGATGAGAAGGGGAAGGTGAAGGTGCTGGTATCCCTCTTCGGTCGTGAGACGCCGGTGGAACTCGATTTCCTGCAGATCCGGAAGATGTAATTTTTTTAGAAATGTCAAATTCAAAATATCAAATATCAAGTAAATCCTAACTTTTAAAATTCCAAATTTCGAAACGACGAGTTTGATTTATTGGGATTTGAGATTTGGAAATTATTTGGAATTTGGTATTTGGTATTTGAAATTTACATGATTATGGCAAAGGCGATAAAGACGGTGATCAAACTGCAGATCCAGGGTGGCAAGGCGAATCCGGCTCCTCCGGTCGGACCGGCACTCGGTCAGCACGGGCTCAATATCCAGGATTTCTGTTCACGCTTCAACGAGCAGACGAGGGATCGCATGGGCGATGTCATTCCGGCGGAAATCACGGTATTCGAGGATCGGACATTCTCTTTCATCCTGAAGACTCCCCCGGCAGCGGAACTGTTGAAGAAGGCGGCCAAGGTGGGAAAGGGTGCCGCCAATCCATTGAAGGACAAGGTGGGAACGGTGACGAAGGCACAGGTGAGGGAAATCGCCGAAGCGAAGATGGAGGATCTCAATGCGAATGGCGTGGACGCCGCGATGAATATCGTCATGGGTACCGCGCGATCGATGGGGATCAAGATAGTAGAGTAATTATGAGATAATTTGCGGGAGGACTCTGGTCCGCTATCACCGCGAAAACATTATGAAACACGGGAAAAACTATCGTGCAGTAGCAGAGAAAATCGATGCCGAGAAATTCTACTCATTCGAGGAGACCGTAGAGATCATGCAGGCGAGTATCAAAAAGAAATTCGATGAATCGGTGGAGATCCATGTCCGCCTCAACACGAATCCGAAGAAGAACGACGAGCAGGTCCGGGCGACGGTCATCCTCCCGTATGGAACGGGCCGTTCGAAGAAAGTCGCCGTGGTGACGACGACGAAGGAGAAGGAAGCGCGGGATGCCGGTGCGGATATCGTCGGTGGTGATGATGTGATCGCCGATATCAAGGCGGGGAAAATAGTCCCGGGCGTTCATTTCGATGCGCTTATCGCGACGCCGGAGATGATGCCGAAGCTCGCACCGGTGGCGAAAATCCTCGGACCGAAGGGAATGATGCCGAGCCCGAAAACGGAGACGGTAACGCCGAAGATCGGGGAGACCGTCGAGGCGATGAAAAAGGGCAAGAAAGTGAGTTATAAGAATGATGATGGTGCGAACCTCCATCAGTCTATCGGCAAGATCTCCTTCACTCCCGAGCAATTGAAGGCGAACTTCGATACTTTCGTCGAGTCCGTACAGAAGGCCAAGCCGGAAAATTACAAGGGGAAGATGATCGAGAGCATGACGGTGTGTTCCACGATGGGACCGAGCATGAGACTCAAGATATAATTTTTTTTGACACACATAATGGAAGGTAAGAAGAGGGTAGTTGTCGGTCTCGTCGGAGAGACGGGCTCCGGAAAGGACACGGTCGCCCGGTATTTGAAAACCCGCTATGGGGCGCATCTCCTCCGTTTCGCTGATCCGATCAAAGAAACGCTTTCCCTCTACTTCGAACGATTCTCCAAGGACGATCAGCAGTGGCTCGCCATGCTCCTCAAAGAGCGGTTCGGCAAGGATATTCTCGGCAGGGCGTTGCGTCCGCATATCGATGCCGCAGAAGGACTAGTATCGGTGAATGGACTCCGCTTCCCTGAGGATTATGATTTTGTGAAGACTTTTGTTCCGAGTTTCGTCATCTATGTCACCGCGCCGCAAAAGCTTCGTTGGGAACGCGCCCACAAACGGGGAGAGAAAAGTGATGACCGGGAGGATTTCGATTATTTTCAGAAGTTGGAATTGGCGCCGACAGAAGTACATATTCCGGAAATCGGCGCACGGGCGGACTTCACCATCGTGAATGACCAGGGACTCGATGAACTCCTCTCCGCGACCGATGCCGTGATGGAGCAGGTTTTGAAAGCGCAGATATGAGACTCGTCCGTGTGGCGGGTTTTTCATTTGACATTTTCTTTTTTTATGCTCAAAAATCGCTTTGTCAAGGGGAAAAAAAGTGATATACTGAACGGTGAGGAGAGTCGCTAACCCATGAATGCACAGATATGATTTTATCGGATCGTGATATCTTGAAGGAATTGAAGGGAGGAGAAATCGTCATCAAACCATTCAAGAAAGCATGCGTGCAACCAGCGAGTTATGATGTGCACCTCGGTCGGACATTTCTTGTTTTCAATGTGAATCAGAACTTCGTGATCGACCCGAAAGTGCCTTCGAAAGACCTCATGAAAGAAATCGAAATCAAGAATGACGAGGCATTCGTTCTCCATCCGGGCGAATTCGCTCTCGGAATGCTGGTTGAAGAGACGGGCGTATCGGACAAACTCGTCGGTCGCCTTGAGGGCAAGAGTTCACTCGGCCGTCTCGGACTTATCATCCATACGACGGCGGGGTTTCTCGATGCGGGGAACTGTCTCCGGATGACACTTGAACTTTTCAATGCTGGACGCATTCCGATAAAGCTGTACTACAAGATGCCGATCGGTCAGATGGCATTCGAATATCTCTCCTCACCGTGTCTTCGCCCATACGGTTCCAAGGGTCTCAACAGCAAGTACAAGGGTGACACCAAGCCGGTCGCCTCGAAGATGCACCTCAATTTCGGGAAAAAGTAATTTTTTTATCGGAATAATGTCATGAAACAGTATCAGGATCTCCTTTCCCATATCATGGAGCATGGTGTCGACAAGACCGATCGTACCGGAACGGGGACGAGGGCGGTATTCGGGTATCAGATG
>CAYOIM010000029.1:0-3902 GCA_964404075.1 uncultured Bdellovibrionales bacterium
AAAGCGCCGTGCTCCGGAAGAAAGCGCTCCCGGTCGGTGATCCACTCGCCCCGGAAATAGGACGGCTCATCGCCGACATGTTCGTCGCCATGCATGAATTCGGCGGCATCGGACTCGCCGCACCGCAGATCGGCGTCTCGCTCCGTCTGGCGGTCATCGAGATCGATGCCAAGCGATTCGCGCTCATCAATCCGACGCTCAGCGGACACGAGAAAGACCGGATCCTCTTCGAGGAGGGGTGTCTCTCACTCCCCGGACAATTCCTCGCCATCGAACGATATGAGACCGTCACGGTCGATTATACCGATGAACACGGGAAGCAGGAGTCGCTCACCACAGGCGGACTCCTCGCCATCGCCATCCAGCATGAGATCGATCATCTCGATGGCGTTCTCATCGTCGATCGCTATGATGAAAATCTGCTCAAGCGCTATGCCCTTTAGCTTCACCGAGAAAAACATATTCGAGCCTCCGAAGATACGCGTCGTGTTCATGGGAACGCCTGATTTCGCGGCGGCTTTTCTGCAGGCTCTCATTCAGAACAAATATCAGATCGTTTCCGTCTTCACCCAGCCGGACAAACCGCAAGGGAGAGATCAAGCGACCATCTTCTCGCCAGTAAAAACCCTCGCCGTCGCCAATAACATCCCCGTTGAACAGCCGACGAAAATCACCGACGAGGAGATCGACCGGCTCGAGGACATGAAGCCCGACCTCCTCATCGTCGCCGCCTACGGGAAAATCCTCCCGAAGAAATTCCTCGATGTCGCGAAACTCGGTTGCATCAATGTCCATCCGTCGATGCTTCCGAAATATCGCGGAGCCTCGCCGATACAGAATGCGATCCTCAATGGAGAGACAGAAACCGGTATTTCCATCATGCTCATGGATGCCGGCATGGATACCGGTCCCGTACTCGCCGCGATACCGTTTCCCATCGACCCCGACGATACCGCGAGCACCCTCGAACAGAAACTCATCACCGAGGCCGTACCGCTCCTCATCGATACCCTACCGCGATTCATCCGAGGCGAGAGAGAGCCGAAAGAACAGGACTCTTCCTCTGCGACACTCTGCCAACTCATCGAGCGAGAGGACGGTCGTATCTTTTGGAATGAGCCGGCACAAAAAATCTACGACCGATACCGCGCCCTCACACCCTGGCCAGGCGTCTTCGCCTACTGGAAAAAAAATCCCAATGGTATGGCGCTCCGGCTGAAGATCATCCGCCTCTCCTATCAGAAGAACAACCCCGCCATCGCGCGATCATACGGAGAGGTCTTCGAAGTGGGTGAGAAGATCGGCATCGCCACGAATACCGGCATCATCTTTCCGGAAAGCGTCCAACTCGAAGGCAAAGAAATCACTTCCATCTCTGATTTCGTCCGCGGGTATCCGCAATTCATCGGGTCTATCCTCGAATAGCACCCGCCCATCGCAATGCTCACCTCTCCCTTTCCTCGTATGCGCATCTCCAAAGACATTCTGACCATCGGTATCGCCTTCATCTGCGTTCTCGCCGTCATTTTCGGCTTCATCGGGAAATCAGTTTTCTCACATCGCGAAGGGGACAGCGCGAGGACAGCGCTCCAACAGAAGAACACCCCGAAAAAATATCCGACGCTCCCGACCGAAGCATTCCGCCTGAAAATTGCGAAAAACGAACCGGTAGAAATCATCGATCTCCGACCATCCCTCCTCTATGAGGAGGAACATATTCCCGATGCGAAGCACAAGACCGTAGCGGATCTCGCCGACTACACGCCGGCAGAAGGAGCGGAAGTCATCATCATCACCCTCGCGGATGACGCGGTCTCCATGGAACAGATTGATGCGGTTTTCCGAAAGAAAAACTTTCCCTACGCCTTCCTCGAGAGCGGGATGGTAGGATGGAAATCCCAAAATGGCAATACCGTCTCGATCGGCAATCCTGATTCCGTCACTGATCGAGCGAAAGTCTCCTTCAAGACCGCCGCGGAAATAAAAACCATCATCGAAGGAAATGAGCGAAATTTCTACACGCTGATCGATACCCGCCCCGCCCTCCTCTACGGAGCCGGGCACATACCAGGCGCCATCAATATCCCGCTCGAAGAACTTGAAAGAAGAAAAAGCGATATCCCGAGGGCTCGCCATATCGTCGTGTATGGAAAAAACGATCTCGAGAGCTTCCGATCCGCCGTCCGCCTCTACGACATCAATATCTTCTCCCCCTACGCCCTCGAAAACGGCTTCCTTGCTTGGACGGAGAAAAAGTATAACACCGAGAAATAGAATCGCTCAATTCCTTAAGAAGCGAGAGGTGTATCCAACGAAACAACGATGCTTTCCAAATATTCCAAGTCTGCTTGGATTTTTTTGCTTTCTTTCGTATCAGCAAAAGGATGTTTTGTGAGATGTGGATCAAGAAGAATCATCCATATATCCGACCGCCCCTCTACCAATGCGAGATTTCTCTCACCAATAGTGTCGATCATCTCATTTTTTTCCCGCGCATGCCATGCGGTGATCTCGACGAATTTCCGGAAGTCAGTTGCGAGCCTTGAATTCATCCGCAAAACTCTGAGCAATTCTTCCCTGCTCACTCCCCGGAAAATATCCGCCATCTCATCAGTACTGCCGAGAAATTCCTGTATCGTAAAAAGCGCTTTTTTCCCGCCTCTTGGACTTCTTCCGATATAATGATACTCATCAGGAATCAATGTCGGCAACTCCCGATACCACTCTTTTTTCTCCTCATACTCAGCCCTCACCACACGAGCTCGATCGAGCAATGTATCGGTACTGCGAGTGATGCATTGATCGATTTTGATCACAAGCGAGGGCAAGACTGGATCGAGAGAGTTCAGTCGATACACATTACATTCCGCCCCCCCACCAATGACCTTTTCATCAAAAACATACTTCCCCGGATCTATCGGCAGAACATCATGTTGGTATGCATACTGTCTTCCGGTCAATTTCTCAAAAACAGCATCCGGCATGAAATTCCGAATGATAGCAAAAATCGCCTGGGTTCGAAAAAAATTGCCCGCGTCCGGATCAGCGAGAACGCGCCATGCCTCATCGATCTTCCCCCCTCTTTCATGATTGAAAAATGCATTCTCGGCTGCCTGCGCCACTTTCTTTATGGGAATCTTCATCGATTTGATTGATGGAAATTCAGGCATAGAGAATAAGACCAGCTCAAGAATATAAGGGAAAGAGAGAACGGCTACTTCTTCCAGCGCGGAGCGAAACGGATGAGGAAGGTAAAGAGCCATGCCCGACATTTCCCCATACCCTGCCCCACCATCGCTTCATAGGACTTTTTCTGGAACTCCTTGAGATCGTTTCCCTCGTAACACAGCTTCCCATCGCGGAAACAATGGGTGCAATACCGATCATCCTCCCGATTTGCCTGCCCGTGCTTCTCGTCAAGCGGCATCATGCAACTCTCGCAGTGTTTCTTCATCATATGTTTCTTACAAACGGTTGAACCGCTGTTTTTGAAATCATGCGTTATTTGATGACGGCGAGGATATCTTTCTGCGAGACGATGAGATACTCGACGCCATCGAGATCCACCTCGGTGCCACCGTAACGGGTATAGATCACCTTCTCGCCGACTTTCACCTTGATCTTCTCGCTGTCGCCGATCGCGATCACTTCTCCCTGCTGTGGTTTCTCTCCGGCAGTTTCCGGCAGATAGATACCCGATGCGGTTTTCGTTTCCGGTTTCATTGCCGAAACGAGCACATTCTCTCCGAGCGGCCTCACATTCGCTTTTTTCATAGGTAGACAGTTACAGATTACTCCGTCCATTATAGTAAAACATTAGCACTCGTGTCAAATGAGTGCTAAATAGGACCCGGCTACTTTTTCTGTAGATCCTTTAGCACTTCGATCGCCTTGTCCATCTG
>CAYOIM010000029.1:4002-7681 GCA_964404075.1 uncultured Bdellovibrionales bacterium
CCCATCTCCGCGCCGATACCGTCGAAACTCCCCGCAATTTCCTCATCGAAAGCCTTCGTCGCTTCCGGATCGAAGAAAGTCGTATAAGGGTCACCACTCGCTGAGAGCATACCATTGATGGCGCCGTAGAGGAGCTTGTTCGCATCCAGACTCTCATGATCCACGAATTTCTCCTTGAGAAGATCCCAAACCTTCCAGAACAGACCGAAATCGAGATTTTTCTCATGACTGTCTTTGCTGAGGATCATCGCATCGCGGGGATTGAGAAGTATCGTCTCCTGCGGAGTTCCCGCCTGCCCGCGCTCGAATCCGGTGAAATATCCGGCACCGCCGACGAGCGCAATGACGAAAAGGAAGAACACTTCCCGCGCAAATGTGCGGGGAAGCGATTTCGGCGGCGAAGCGTGAGTGTCGGAAATACTTCCTTTTTCAATTGGTGTTTCCATGGCGTTGTGCTGAAAAAAAACGACAGAATTTCAATGAGTGCATTCAATGCGTCGGGACCGCCTTGCCGCGATATTTCCAAAAATACTTCAATGCGGAGGCGATATGCCACCAGGTCAGCCGATTCCCCAGAAGCCCGAGGAGTCCTCCCCGGGCACTTCCTTTGGCATGATAATGGAAAACCGATGCCTGTGGAAGAAAACAGACCTGATACCCACGCTCCCAGAAACGACGACACCAATCCACATCCTCCATGTACATGAAGAAACGATCATCCATGAGTCCGACGGCGAGTGCCGCCTCCCGCCGGACGAACATCGCGGACCCCATGATCCAATCGACGGCACGGGGGGATTTGCGGTCATAGTCCTTCATGAGGAACCAGTCGAGGTGCCGCCTCCCCCAGGGAAGCCTCCCAAGTATCGTCCGTCGGCAGAGTATAGTGAGGGGACGGTAGAAGCGGAAGCACGACAACTGATCTTCCCCGTTGAAATTGATCTGACGCGGACCCGCGAGCATCATCTCAGGATGCGCGTCGAACGCACGGATCATTTCCCCTACCGTATGGTCATTCACGATGATGTCGCTATTGATAAGGAAGATATACTCTCCGCGGCTCTCTTCGATCGATCGATTGACGAGAGTTTTGAATCCGACATTCTGCTGGTACGGAAAAAATCGCACTTCCGGAAATTCCTCACGCACCATCATCTCCGTCGCTTCCTCCGTCGCGCTATCGACCGAGATCACCTCGTAGTCGATACCCGACACATGCTCTCGAATCGATTGAAGACAAAGCCGAAGGAGTTCCGGAGTCCGATAGCTGTTGACCGCGATGGAAAGTTTCGGGGAAGGCACAATGGCGAATTTAAACGCTACGGAATACTGCGGAAAAATTCCTGGATGCGGTTATAATTCTCTCCGCGAGGCAAGAGGACATATCCTCGTTCGGGATTGACCCCGGGAGCGTAGAGCATGCCTTCTTCGGAATCTTCGAGTACTTTTTGCGTGAGTGGAACGCTCTCCCCGATCTTCTGATACAGTGCATGCAGTCGTTTCAATTCCCATACTTCCATATCGGTGCGCACATTCTTTCCGAGGCTCCCCAAGATCGCATCCACCTTGGAATAGTCCGTCAGCGTCCCGAGAGAGAGTGCCTTCGCACGAATCAGGTTGATGATCTCTTGCTGTCGTCTCGCGCGGGCGAAATCGCTCGTCGCATCCCGGGATCGGGCATAGCACAGCGCTTTGTCGCCATCGAGCAGGGTATCGCCGGCGGGCAACTTGAAATCACCGCCACACTCCAGCTCGCCCATGACCGCAGGCGTTATCTTTTCAAAACAGAGGTCATAATGTCGGTAATATACTGATCCGTTTCTTCGCACGCCTTTTTTAACCTCTACCTTACCGGAAGGAACGGTGTATCTCACCAGATCACAGCGTTGTTCCAATCCCCTGAATTGTATGCCTTCGACGAAGGGCTGATCGAGATGAACAGTCACCCCGCCGACCGCATTCACGAGGTCTTTGAACCCCTGAAAATTGAGCGTGATCGCATACGGGATATCGAGACCCGTTATCATTCCGACGACCGTGCGCATGTCTTCCATCCCGCCGGTCTCACTCCGCTCACGACCCAAAGCATAGACGGCATTGATCTTCCGGTACTCCTCTCTTCCGGGAACCTGTACCCAGAGGTCCCGCGGTATGGACACGAGCGACGCCTTCGGCTGAAACCCCGGTTCACCCTCCTTGCCGACCGATGGATGGATGGAAAGCACCATGATCGTATCGGCCAAGAGCCCACCACCGGCGACACCCTCCCCCCGCATTCCGAGGAGGAGCACATTGATACGACCCGTCTCTTCGCCCTTCAATTCTTTTTCCACTCCTGGCAGTGACTTCACGATATTCCCGAGGAGACTCGTGCTTCCGAGCGATACTTTCCCTACCAGAGTATCGAGTTTGAAATAAGCGAACGCCCCCCCGGCAAGGAAGATCGCGATGAAAACAATACCGATGATTCTCCCGGTATGCCGCTTCTTCCCTCCTTCACCGAGAGCGGACGCACCAAGTGATCGTTTCGTATTTTCTGAAAACATGCTCTGATATTTAATGCTGATTACTTCCCCCGGTCACGAAAAAGTTTTTGCAAAACACGAGCGCTCTTTTCCCAAGAAAAAGAGCTCAGCCGCATTTTTCCACGCTCCGAAAGACGGGAACGCAAATTTTCGTCAATAGCGGCATTGTACAATATTTCCGAAGCGGAAGCAATATCCGATCCGCTGAAGAACAGGAGCGCATCGCCGCCGACTTCCCTTAATGGCGGAATATCCGTCGCGACAACCGGCGTCCCCTGGGAGAAAGATTCCAAAATCGGTATGCCGAATCCCTCATAGAGCGAGGGGAAGACGAACACGCGCGCGCTCGCATAGAGCGCCGGCAGGTCTTCATCTTCAACATATCCGAGGAACAGTACCTCCTCACCGACGCCGCACTGCGCTTCAGCGGCATCGATATCCGCATCATACCGGTAGCCATATCGCTTTCCGACGAGCACCAGCCTGAGGTCAGGAATGCGCTTCCTTGTTTCGGCGAACACGCGAATGAGGAAAGGGATGTTCTTCCGCGGTTGCATCGTACCGACAGCGAGGACAAATCTTTCCGGCAGAGAATACCGTTCGCGTACCCGGGCGATATCCGCCGCGGTCGCACGCGAGAGGAACGCGTCGCTCACGGCATTCGGCACCACGACGATGCGATCCGCCGCGACCCCGTATCGCTTCATGATTTCCGCTTTCGTGAATTCCGACACCGCGATGATCCGGTCCGCGAGACGCATGGTCCGAGGAATGAGGAGGGAGAGGAACAGACGATCCTTCCAACCGATCAGTTCCGGAAATACCCTGAAAGAAATGTCGTGGACATGCGCGAACAATCTCGTACGCTTCGGAACGAAGAATGGCAGGATATACTGCGTATGGAAAATATCTATTTTGCGCGACCGAAGGAAGCGGGCGACCACAAAAAGATTCCAACGGTACCGGTCGGATCTGCCGAGGGAAACGACCTCCGCATTCTCCCTCCCGACTGTCCCGAGCTCCCGCTCCAGAACCTCGATTTTCTCCGGATCCGTCTCGTCGGTCAGGAGGAGAATCGTCGCTTCTTTTTCCAATTTCACGAGTTCGCGCGTGAGATGCCGGAATACCGTCTCATCTCCGGTGCGTTTCTTTCC
>CAYOIM010000029.1:7781-11446 GCA_964404075.1 uncultured Bdellovibrionales bacterium
TGAGAATCACATGTGGTCACGAACCAAGTGAGCATCGCGAAGAATATCCAGAGCGAACCCAGAAGCAATCCCGAATTGAACAGGTTGAACACCGTGATCGCGCTCCAGGAAGCGAGAAGGCTGATCGCGAGGAGAGACATCCGATCATCCGATACGCGAAGCATCCGCCGCAATAAGAAGACCGGAAACGAAAACCAGAAGATGATGAAAAAAATAAAACCGAAGATGCCGGATCCGATCCATACCTCGAGAAAGACATTGCTCGCATTCAGCCCCCTGCCATTCCCATCGATGCCGAGAAAGCGGCTCAGATTGCCGAAACCGATACCGGTCACCGGATATGCCTTCGCCAGCCTCCATGATTCGACATAGGTATTTTTCCTGATGTCGATATTCGGATCAGGCCGGTATGTTTCCCTCACGACATGCCCCGATCGCCTCTCTGCTTCAATCTCCTCAAGCAGAATATGCCGGCACCCGAGAGGAATCAGCTCATCCGCGGAAGCAATCGTTCCTGGCAGATCAGTATCGGCACGATCGCAGGATACCGTGATCTTCTGCGATCCCGATGATATGCTCCGTCCCCGGTCGACGATATCAAACGGCGTCAGATGGAACAGGAGCACCGCGCCGAGCGCGAGCAGTATCGGCGTCCCGACGAACAGCTTGCCGGACAGCGCATCGCGAAAGAATCCCCTATCACGGCGACAAAGCGCCCGGAACAATCCTCGATACAGGAAAAATGCGCCTGCCCCGATCACCATCCCGATCGCCGCCGCGAGCCAGCCACTGCGGGCTACCGACAAGATGAGCAGAAAGGAAAATATGAACAGGAAAAGAGCGAATACCGCTTTCCTCGCGATCGAAACAGCCCCGCCGAAAAAAAATGAGAGACCGAAAGGAATCATCCCAGAAAGAATCATCGCAAGAAGCCCGCCGAAGAAATCCGCTTCCGGAAGCGTTCCGTTCGGACGACCGCTCATCACCTCAAAACTCGGAAGCCCCGCCCTGAAACGGAGGTTCTGCCAGAACGCATAGCACGAAACGATGAAAACGGATGAGAGAAAAAACATGAGTGCGATGCGGATATCCGATTCTTTTTTCAGGAATACGCGCCCGAGGAGATAGAGGAGACCGAATGAGAGGAGGATGATCCCCTGCTTCAGTCCGACCGGAGCGAATTCCGAAAAAGGGAGAAAGGGGATCATCATGAGCGGTATGAGAAGAAACAAGAAAAGAACGCCATCAAGAGGAGTCAGCAGGAAAAGTGGCCACCGGACACGCTTTGTCACGAGACGAATGACCAGCGCAAGGCTGAGGAGCACCGCGAGGAACTGATACGGCCGGATGCCGATACCGAATTCCGACGGCGCGAGATTCACCGTCTCGAGCGGAAGCATGCCGACGAGCAGAGCGAAGACGAATCCCGAGCGAAAAAGCGCGATGAGGAAAAAGAGTATCGAGAAGAAGATGAAGTCCCAGAATCGGAGCGGCAACACCGCCAGATTCGAGAGTAGTATGAGGAAAAAAACGGCGAGCATGTTGCCGAAAAGCATCGCGCGTATCGGCGTCACCCGAAACCGTTCAAACACCATCGGAATGAATTGAGAAAAGCTCCGCATACCTTCATTGTAATACCGCTTTCACGAATGGTTCCCACAAAAACTGCTTCGCCCGCGCGAACCCCCGCATGCAAAGTTCCGTCCGCTTCGCCGCATCCATGAGGAGGAGCCGCATCTGCCAGGCAAGCTCGTCCGACCGTCTCGGATCGCAATAGAGCGCGGCGGAATCGCAGATCTCCGGGAGAGAAGAGACATTCGAGACAATGCAAGGCGTCCCCTGCGACATCGCTTCGAGCGGCGGAAGACCGAATCCTTCGTACAACGACGGGTACACGAACAACAGCGCTCCCCGATACAACGCCGGCAGATCGTCATCCGGTACGAATCCGAGCAATTGTACATTCTCCTTCAGTCCTAATTCCTCCACCAATCCCGCGACATCCGTTGCAAGCATATTTGATTTTGCATGCATCTTTCCGGAAATCACCAGTTTCGGTATTTGATATTTGATATTTCCCGCCTGCCGGTCGGACAGGGATATTTGATATTCAGAGCAAAGCTTCGCGTATGCGCGGAGAACGCCCTCGGCATTTTTCCTTACTTCCAATCCCCCGCCATGATAGATATAGCCGCGATCGAGATGATATTTTTTCAACACCGAATCCACTGTTTCTTCCGTACACACGCTCTCGAACGCCGGCGAAAGACCGATATGCGCGACGAGGATCTTTTCTTCCGCGATGCCGAGTCGCGTCACGAGATCCTTCTTCGTCGAAGCAGATATGGCGACGATATGGTCGGCGCTTCGAATCCCCCGCTCGATCGCCCGCCAATGGATTTTCTGGGAAATTTTCCGGAGATATGCCGGGAACAATCCCGGGATGATGTCATGCACGACCATGACATGGAGGAAATCCCCTGTTCCCTGCCTCCTGTTCCCCGTACCATGAAAAGTGGTCGCGCTCTGAGAGAGACTGACGAAGACATCGCAGTCATCCTGCAGAGCCTCCTTCGCCACTTGTTCTTCCCAGAGGAGTTTCCTTATGATGTCATCCCGTCTCCACCATTTCGGGAGGAAGGTCCGCACAGTGAAACGATCCGGGAGGGGCATCCCGATCGGCTCCTCGGTGTAGAGGATGAACTGCGCCTCATGGAGTCCGGAAAGGAATTGCCAGCTCTTTCCGGGACCGCCCGAAACGGAACACCGCATCAGTGCCCGTAAGAAGCTGTCTGTAACTTGTCCGATTCCCGTCCCCGGCTTCCGGAGAAACGAGGCATCGATACCGATTTTCATATATTCTATTGTATCAAGAAAGGAAGAAAAGCACGAAACGAGACAGACGAATACAGAGTATGTGCCCATATGTTAGCGTCACTCGCTCGATAATAAAAAATCCCGAACCATCTCTATCGCGGGCATTGCCGCAATGCAAGACAGGTTCGGGAAACGATCGGACCTAATTCTGAACAAGAAGCGAGGGTTGCAGGATGACGACCTGATGCCGCCCATCCGAAAAATCCAGATTCTGCAGATGATCGACTGCCAAAAGCCGAACGCTCAGCCTCGACTCCTTCATCGAAATACCCGCGGCATAGAATCTGCCCCGACACTGAAACGGGAACCAAGTAGTAAAACGATTTTGTATCAGTATTTTCCGGTGCTCAATCGTCAACTGGATGATTTGATCCTGCGTGCCATATAATTCCTTCCATCGATTTCTGGCGCCGGGCACACAAGCCGACCCGACATGACAGGCCTGCTTGCAGACAAAGAACATGGTGACCGGCGTCGGAGATGCCGATACATTGAGATCCGTAAACCCGTCATCCACGGAATCAAAAACATTCCGAGCAAGGGCGATCGTACGGTTCCCCATGGTCGCAGAAAGAAACTGCGGACTTCCGCTTCGAAGCGGACAATTCGGTTGCAACCCGGACAAAAGCCTTGTCCCGGGGTTGATTATTCTCCCACTATTCAGCATTTCATGCTCCTTTTCATTCAAAAGTACCAAGAAAACAATATCCCATCCGAATCATGGGGTACTCTTTCCTTGGCACAAAGACATAATCAGGATATGGAGCGAACGATTCAAAGAACAAAGC
>CAYOIM010000030.1:0-10566 GCA_964404075.1 uncultured Bdellovibrionales bacterium
ATTTCATTCTCCTTCCAAACAGCGGTCGCACCGCTCCAAAAGCGGAACAACCGCTCTCGCATACCAAGGGCAAGTGCCCTCCAATTTCCTCGTTTCAACGGTCACTCCGCTTCTGGAGCGGTGTGTCCGCTGAAACACAATCTTCGTTCTTCTTTTCTCAAACAGCGGTCGCACCGCCCGCAGGCGGAACGACCGCTCCGATAAACCTAAGATCTATTTTCTCACCTCTCTCTCCTCAACTCTCACTCATTTGATCAACACAAACCCACCAATAATCGGGAGCGGCTTCATCTCACCGCGCGCCGCGCTGAGAAGATTCATGATCGCGAGAACGATGAGGACGAGCATCCCGACCGGTCCGATGATGAACCATCCGAATATCGGGATCACCGACGCGACGACATTGAGGATGATCGCGGCGATGAGGAGCATGAGGTGCTGATTCGCATGAAACACCGCGAATGGTGTCTTCTTCTCGGAGAGAAGCGGGATAACGAACAGTATCGGGATGATATACCCGAGTATCGCCACGATCTTCTCCTGATCCATACTCGCCCCCGCCGAGACGACTTCCGTGTTCTTCGCCTCACTTCCTTCTCCGACTGTTTCTTCTGTCATATGATTCTGATTACTGATTATTCCTCCCGCTCCAGATGGTGAGCGCGAAGAGACTTGCCACTACTATAACACCGAATCCCATCGCGACCCAAGGGAGCCACGGGCGGCTCTCGGTGAGCCGGCTCTCCTCCCCGTCGCACGCGTCTCCCTTGCCATCATGATCCGTATCGATCTGATTCCGATTCGGATGGGACGGACAATTGTCCTTCTCATTCATGATGCCGTCCTTATCATAGTCATCACAGACATCGCCGAGACCGTTCCGGCTCGCATCCGCCTGATCCGGATTCGCGACCATGACGCAGTTGTCGAGCGCATCGCGGACACCATCGCCGTCCGTATCCGCCGGGCGGAAGAGCGGGTTCACCCGGATCGTCGGCATGGAGAGCCTTTTCACATCACGATCATCGGAAAAATTGGCGGACTCGCCGACCACGCCTGCGAACGGTCGATCCGCCTGAAAATAGAGCGTATATGCCTCGCCCGGTCGGGCGAGAAACCGCACCGATCGTCCATCGGACCGGAGCGCGGCATCATCGAAAAAGGAGATCTCATTGATACGAAGCGGCTGTATGTACGAGAGGGCGATGACGAATCGGCTCGAAGCGGTCTTCGGAAACCGTATGACCTCGCTCGTGACCGCGGTCTGCGAAAGGACGATACGACTCGACCCGTCGGCATTCACGGCCGAGACCTCGATCGATCGCGGCAGGGCGACGAACGGGTCGAGATGGAGGACGAATCCCGTTGCCATGATCTCCCGGTTGATCTGCGCGCTCAGGTGAACCGTCCGCTCCATGGTCGTATCGGCGCCCACGGGGAACTCCACCGAAACCGCGGAGGACTCGTCCGAGAGAGCCGCGACATACCCCATGTCCGGCACGACATCCGCGGAATACGAAGTGGCGACCGGATCGGCGACGAATTTCTCATGATACAGACTCGGCTGAAATTTCTTCGTCGTCGACTCGTAGACGACGAACCCACCGCGACGAAACACCGGGTCACTCACGGGAACTTCCACGACCGTCGGGATTGTGATATTTGGACTCACATCGGCGGCAAGCTCGAAAGCGCTCAGAATATCGTCATTCGATACGGAACCGTATGCGGATGAAACGCCCAGGAAGAGCAGGGTGATAAATGCGAGAAAATAGATTTTTTTGTTCATATCGTCGTTATTCCTGTTTCTTGCCGATGAACGCGGTGCTCATGAAGAGCACGCCGATGACCGAGAAGGTCACGATGCGACCGCCGACATCCATGTTCCAGACATCGATGAGGAGGAGATGCCCCGTCACGAGGAGGAGCAGTATGGAACCGAAACGACGCATCTCGGTATGTTCCTTCAGCTTGCCAGTGACATAACAGTACATACCGATGACGGTGTAGATGAAAAGCGTCACGGTGGTGGCGGTCGCATCATCCTGGAATATCGCCCGCATAAAAGGCCAGATGAATGCAAGCGAGGAGAGTACGGCCGCGGCAAAAAATATCCTCGCCGCGCCGACTCCTGCCGACACTTCGTTCCTCCGGAGGATGCGGGAGAAGAGCCATGCCATGCCGATCACGAGTACGAGGGCGAAGAAATCCTTGGTGAACACCTCTCTCGCATATGCATAATGACCGAAACTTTCGAGAGAGAGAATCATCGGCACGAGCGCGACGACCGATGCCTTGCTCGCGGCATCGTCGCTCCGGACGACGAATTTCGCGAGGAGAACGAGCGCCGTCACTTCGAGCGTGTAAGCGATGACGAGTGCCGATCCGGAGAGCTCATACGCCGTCGCCATACCGAGGAATATGCCGGCCACCGCCGAATGGATATACACGGGCTGACGAAGCCCTGTCATGAGGTGGATCATGTAGGCGCCCACGCTCGCAACGAGGGCGACGAGTACCGCCGCGAGACTCCGCCACTCCGGCGAGATCACATTGCCGATCCACCCGAGGAGAATGAGCCCGTTCATGAGTCCGACAACGAGATCGCCATGCTCTGCCAAGCGGTCGGAGATGATGGAGAGGACATTCGCGATGAAGAAGAGCGTCGCGAAGACCATCGCGATCAGGATCTTCGTCGATTGATCCGGATCGACACCATAAAAATTCGTTCCCACCATGAATGGAAATGCGTAGAGTCCGTAAAGGATCATCCCCGCTACGGTGAGGTTCCTCCATCCGGTGAGGCGCGTCACCCACAGTGTCCCGAGGAGGAGTACGAAGAGATACGAGAAGAGTCCGAAGAGATCCGGATGACCGGAATGGGTGAGGAGCGGGGCGATACCACCGAGAAAAAGCCCGAGGAGAGCGAGGGGAAATGATTTCCGGACGACCGAGACGAATCCCACAAAGACGGTCACGAGGAACATGAAAAGGAGCGCCGACGCCGGAGTAAAAAAGTCATATTCGAATCGGGCCGCAAAAATCGTGAGGTAGACGGTACCCGCACCCAAGGCGAGGATGACGGACCCCTGATTCACGGATCGTGACATCCGCTGTGAACCGAACAAGAGGATGAGGATGCCGAGGACGAGCCCGAGCGCCACCTGACCGATCGGACCGATCGCTTCCCAAAACACGACCGTCACGATCCAACCGACGGCGAGGAAGAGGAGCAGGGCACCGAGCTTCATCGGCCAATCGATGGAGCACCAATGAAAAAATTGCTCGACGATGCCGGGTCCTCTTTGCACGGGCGACACCGGTACCGACTGATACGAATTGGACGGTTGCGAAACATGCGGCATCGGAACCGCACTCTCCGGAGATGCCGGCGTGGCACCCGACTGGGAAGGCGTGGGAACCGCTCCGAATCCCGCCGATGGAGTCCTGCCATTTTTTATGAGGCTATCGACCAATTTCTCCAAGCGACCGACCCGATTATGTACGACGACCGCGAGAATCAGCGCGATGAGAGCGAAGAGCTCACTCATATGTTTTTTTCAAAAAATTACTTACTTAGAGTATACTCTCTTTTTCATGAAAAAAAATACTCCCGACAAGGAGTATCTATTCATCTTCGAATGTCTCGCCAGTTTCTAACTCACGGAGGATTTCTTCGGGAATCGGACTGCGCTTCGGACTCATGCCCGGATACCGCCACGCGCTGATGATCCGCAATTGCGAAGGCATTTCATTTTTGATATTTGATATTTGATATTTGATATTGGTCGTATACATCACCCAAATCTCCTGCGTCCAAGTCTCCTTGCCCAACGCATCGCGCCTCACCGTGCCACCCGGTTGCATGACGGCGATGGTATCGTGGGCAACCCCCTCCTCCGTCCGCTTGGGCGCACGGATAATCCGCGTCACGCGCTGCTGCGAGAGATTGTACTGTCGCATCTTGTACCGCGCATGTTCCGTGAACCGATACCTCCCCCCGATGGAAGCCTTCCGTTTCTCGAATCGCTCGCGCGCCTTCGCGACGAAATCTTTATAGGAAACAGGCATAATGTACCATTCAAAAATGTTCAATTTTCAAACAATGCGATTTCATTTCAGCGGTCGCTCCGCTTTTGAAGCGGTGCGTCCGCTGAAATGAATCGATAAAGGTATTTTGAAAATTGAATCATAAAAAAATTGTTTAGAAATTAGAAATTTATTTGATGTCCATCCCCCGCAGTGCCGCGATCCGCTCTTCCATCGGTGGGTGGTGCCTGCCCGCCCACCATACGAAACAATATATTCAATTCCTGCCATCTACATCATACTTCCATGTTTCGCAAAGCGGCGATCCGCTCTTCCATCGGTGGGTGGGTCATGAAAAGCGATGCCACCTTCTTCCCCTTGAAAGGATTCGCGATATAGAGCGGGGCGGTCGCGCGATTCGCCGCCTCGAGCGGCTCCATATCGCCGGAAATCTTCTGAAGAGCCGACGCGAGGCCATCCGGATACCGTGTGAGGAGCGCGCCCGAAGCATCCGCGAGGAATTCGCGCTTGCGGGAAATCGCGAGCTGTATGAGCGTCGCCGCGATCGGCGCGAGGATGGAGAGGATGAGCGCGATGACGATGAGAATGATCTGCAACTGTCCTTTGTTGTCATTATCCCGATTCCCTCCGAACCATGCGAAGTGTCGGAACCAGTCCGCGAGGAGCGCCACGAATCCGACGAGGATGACGACGAGCGTCGAGATGAGCGTATCGCGATTGCCGATATGGGAGAGCTCATGCGCCGCGACTCCCTCGAGTTCCGATTTCTCCAGACGGGAAAGGATGCCCGTCGTGAAGCAGATGACCCCGTGCTCGGGATCGCGCCCCGTCGCGAACGCGTTCATCGCCGTGTCGTCGATCGTATAGATCTTCGGTGTCGGGAGTCCGGCGGTGATCGCGAGATTCTCCACGATCCGATAGAGCTCCTTGTTATCCTCGAATGCCACGAGTTTCGCGCCGCTCATGGAAAGGACGATCCGATCGCTCCACCAGTACGACGCGACGCTCATCCCGACCGAGAATACGACCGCCGCATACAGGATACCACTCGATCGCATCGCGCCGGCAAAGACGAACCCCACTCCGATCACGAAGATGAGAAATCCCGTGATATAGAGAAACGAGAGCCGTATGTTTTTATCTTTCTGCGTATAGAGTGTAGCCATAGAAAGAAAAAGTATTTTGCGTTTTGTATCCTGTATCTCACTGTGAAATACATAATACCAAATACAAAATACTTGATACTGCTTAAATTTAGAATTCCACCTTCACCGGCTCCTTGGCGGCTTCGTCATTCAACTCGAAGAATTCGCGCTTCACGAAATTAAACATGCCCGCGATGATATTGCTCGGAAAGGTCTCGATCTTCGTATTGAGCTCCATGACATTGCCATTGTAGAAACGACGAGCGGCCTGGATCTTGTTCTCCGTATCCGAGAGCTCCTGCTGAAGCTCCAGGAAATTCGTATTCGCCTTGAGATCCGGATACGCCTCCGCGATCGCGAACACGGACTTGAGCGCGCCGGTCAGCATATTCTCCGCGCCGGCCTTCTCTGCCGCGCCCGTCGCGTTCATCGCCTTCGCCCGTGCTTCGGTCACCTTCTCGAACACACCCGTCTCATGCGCGGCATACCCTTTCACCGCCGAAACGAGATTCGGGATGAGATCATAGCGCCGCTTCAACTGCACATCGATATCGCTCCACGCTTCTTCCGCGCGATTTCGGAGCGTCACCAAGCCATTATAAGAGGCGATAACGAACACAACCGCCACCCCGACGACGATGAGCAAAATAAGTCCGATTCCCATATGTTTGACATTATGATTTATGACTCCATTAATTATAGCATAAAAGCAACATGCCGAACGAGAAGTGGTATAATAGCCTTTAGAGTTATCAAGTCCATAAAGTTTATAAAGTCTATCAAGCCGAGGAGTTATCAAGTTCATAGAGTTTGCCAAAGTTAATCAAGTTTATATAGCACAAGCATGAAGATTGAGAAGTTCGAGGATATTATGGTCTGGAGAAAGTCTCAAGAGCTCGCAAAAGGCATTTATACAAGCCTGAAGAGTTGCAAAGATTTTTCGTTCCGAGACCAAATCCAGAGAGCAGCCATATCGATATCAAACAATATCGCTGAAGGTTATGAGCGACGCAGCAATAAAGAGTTGATTCATTTCCTTTTCATAGCCAAAGGATCATGTGGTGAAGTCCGTTCCATGCTATACCTTGCAAACAAACTCGGGTATATTGAGAGAAGAACATCTGAACAATTTTCCTCATCAACAATTGAAATATCAAAAATGCTCTCCGGATTCATAAAAACCTTATCCTAATAGACCTCATTACTTGATTAACTTTATAACTTGATAAACTCTATAATTCTATGGACTTCTTTCATCAATCCGCGGTGTTCCTCGTGCCGATCATCGTCGCGCTCTTCGTTCAGGTCGTGAAGTTCGTCCTCTACTCCATGAAGCACGGTCTCGACTGGAGCTACGCCTTCACGCACGGACACATGCCGAGCTCGCACACCGCCTTCGCCGTCGCCCTCCTCACCTCCATCGGACACTACGAGGGTATGCACTCGGGCGTCTTCGCGGTGACGGCCGGACTCGCCTTCATCATCGTCGATGACGCGCTCCGTATCCGCATGATCCTCGGTGATCAGGGCCGCTACCTGAACATGCTCGTCGATCAGCTCCGCGGTGAAATCGATGAGAGCAAATTCCCCCGCCTCAAGGAGCGCGTCGGCCACCGCACGAGCGAAGTCGTCGTCGGCGGCATCTTCGGATTCTTCCTCACCTGGATCCTCATCATCCTCATCGGATAGAAAGCGAGAGCGGTCGTTCCGCTTTTTGAGCGGTTCACCCCGTGAAATCTCTCCGTATTTTATCAGGGTGCGACCGCTTTATATCTCTACACTCTTTACCTACCAAAAAACCAATTCTCAAATATAGATTGGTTTTTTCTTTCAACCTATATACTCTCCTCTGTCGATGTGAGTAATTTATCCAACTCAACAAAAAGATCTTCCAAGTCATCACGATAATTTGCCACATAATTATATGTGAAGACCTGAGTTTCAAGAGAAAGACTACGACAGTATTTTTTAATCTTCTCATGATTCTTCCTCCAATACGCCTCCAATTCAACATCCCCCAGCCACGATTGAAAATCAGACAATTTTGGAATAAATTCATGCCCTTTGCGTTCGTAGCTATGACTCAAACTTGCAAGCATATAATTCACAAATCTTCGAGCATTTTCGGTATCCGTATCAACATCGAAGCAAGCATCGAAAATATAGCTCCGCATGCTTTTCGCAATTCCATTTCCATCATTCGCACCAGCCTCATCATACCGCCCGAGAGCATCCGCCTTTTGACTTGCCAGCTGACCAATGATATGTCCAATTAAAGAATCACGAATCTTTGCTAACTCAGCATCAATATCCTGTCCCTTATCGCGAAACTCTTTTGTAATAAATTCGCTAAAATCTCCGAGAAGCTCTTTTTCAGAGAGACTCTCAATATCTTGAACAAGATTTCTCTTCGGGCTGATATATCGCTCCTTAAACCTCAGAAATAATTTCTGAGATAACTCCCGGATTGATCCCTCCTTGCCATCTTTCCCACCATGAAGCATGAGAGCACTTCGAACATTGAAAGTACCCTCGTTCCCACTACCACGACAACCCGAAAGAAAATACAGTCCATCATGCAGCCCAAGTATTCCTTTTGATTCGTCGAGGATTTTGTCGAAAATCCCCTTATCGAAATAATCACCCAGCCCAAAAATACGGTCTGCTATAACTGAAATATTTGCATCATTCCCATTATCAGCAGGGTCCCCTGGCCAACCTCGTTGATTCAATAAATAAAGGATTTGATAAACCAAATTATCACGCAACCCATCATATGTACTCAAAAATTTATTTACCAAAGAATAACATTGCCGATTATTGAGAATATACTGAATTACCTTATCTACAATTCCAAAATCACCTTTAACGGATCCGAAATTTGAAAAAAACTTTTCCCTCGGAAATTCACCATGCTCAACGCCATATTCCGGCGTTTCATTGAATACATCTTTGACACTCTTCTGACCGAGTTCCCCGACCTTATTTAGGTGAAAATTGTCATACTCCCAAAATGGGCGAAGTCTCCTCTCGACAATTAACTGCAAATAACCTTCAAGATTTTTCCGATGATGAAGCCCTCCATTGAACATTGGTGATATTCGTTGAAATTCTTCTGACGCATACACTGACTCCTGTTGATTTCTTTCATAATCATCCTTAATATCCTTAATACAAAAGAGTTCTTCAATTATGAATCGCTCTGAATCTCCTATGATCTCCAAATATTCTTTTAGTTTATCTGAATTTGTAAAAGGAAAGCTCTGACTACCATTCTCAGTCGGTACGAGTGAGAAAAAGCCGGAGGCACCATCCGTTTCTTCAATGTATATCTTCCTAAATACATGGGGAAAATTAATATACAGGATAACGAATTGCAAAAGGTATTTTGGTGCAATATCAATATTGTCATAATCAGCATCAAGCAAACCGGAAGCTTTTACAAAATTAACTATCCTCTTAATTTTTCGAATATCACCAATTAATGCGCTATAAGAAGGAAAGCGTACATGGGAAAAGATATACTCTATGCCCTCGCGAAAGGCATCCCCCCTCTCCCCTACCTGCTTTATAAAATAGGCCTCCAATTGCGTCCTATTCGGGATAAGCGTCTTTTTCACCTGTACTATCTTCTCAAAATACGCATTTATTGCCTGATTATTAGGTTCGTGGCTTTCATGAGAGTATCTATTTATTCCCCCCTTCTTCGCAGCATCCCCATCTTGATAAGAATATATATGCACCGTCTTTTTTTGAAACTCGAAAGTATTCACACTCTCCGAATCATAGCAAAGTACAAATGTCATATTTTTCACATGAAAAACATTCCGGACAATGCCCAACATTTCCTTAACATCTTCGAGATAGAGCCGATCCAAATCATCCACGATAACAATCAGCTTCTTTCCTGAACCCTGAATATCCTTTTCTATGCTTTCTATGAGGCGTGTGCTTGAAAGTGAAAATGACCCCAAGAAAAAAGAGATGACCTTCCATATCATACCGTGTGACACACCATCAATCAGTTCCCCCAATGCCCTCAAATGACGCGCGAGAAAAAATGCCGGCACACCTGCCTCTCGCAAAGATGCGAGTAGCTCCCCCGAAAAAACATCAAATAAATCCAACCGTTTGAGATCATAAAGGATTGGCTTGAAATGAACGACGACGAGATTCCTTTTCTTGTTCCAAGCAAGATCTTTGCAGAGAGTCAGGTAACTCGACTTCCCGCTCCCCCAGGGAGCATCAAGCCCGAAAACCATCGGGTCACTCGATCCATTATTGAGTACATCCTCTGCAAATCGCTTTGCATCGTCAGTAAATCCAAGTTCATCCTCATATTCCTCTCCATTTTCACCAAGTGCGCGATCGCTTAAATAAAGAGGCGTTGGCTGATACTCTACGAGAATCCGCTTTAACTTTCGGCAAAGTCCCTCTGTCAAAATAGTCCATCCATTTTTCAAATTCAAAAAAAGAGAAACCCCACACAAAATATATCGACGAATGTGGACAGATAACCTCTTAAGTAATACTCCATTCTGAAACAACACCAAAAGAATTCCCGATGTCAGCCCCACAGCAATAATAAACATCAAGACACCCCATCGATCTTCTCGAAAGAAAAATGATGCACAAAGAAAAAATATGCTCGCAGAAATTACGAAAACAATTGAAATTTGGCGGAAGAGCCATCCAATAAAACCACAGAGGCAACGCCTGTTTCTATAAAAAATAAGGCAAACGAGAGCCAGGAAAATAGCACAGAAAAACCAAAACCCAGGAATATGTCTCCGTACAAATGCATACGCTCGGGCAGGAAGATGAGAAAAATAGGCGAGAATCAAAAATCGCCCAATAATATGATCTACTTTTGTTTGAGTAAATTGCCTAATGCTCGTGAAAACTCCTGAGGAAAAATAAATGTCCGAAATAAGAACAATCGCACTGATACTCAGAAAAAGCCAAAGAGAGACTCGCACCCATGAGTCAAAGATATTTTTTATCAATTTTCTTACTGTGATTTCCATAAAATTGACTGAATCCTATGTCATTAATTGATTTTCTGCAAGAAAAAACCGCCCTTCGAGCGATTTTTATTCTTACTTACAGTTTCCCCAACTCCTCCCGCACCACGCGGGCATCATTCCACGGGAGAGTCTGCACGCCGATCTTCATCGTTTCTTCCGCACCCTTGCCGGTGATGACGATGATGTCACCTGCCTTCGCGATGGCGAGTGCCTTCGCGATGGCCTGTCGCCGATCGAAGATGCGGAGATATTCTTTCCTGGAATTTTTTATCACACCCTTCTCGATATCATCGAGGATCTGATCCGGATCCTCATAGTACGGATCCTCATTCGTGAGGATGAGC
>CAYOIM010000031.1:0-10511 GCA_964404075.1 uncultured Bdellovibrionales bacterium
TCTGCAATGCGCAGATCAAATTCGGTGCGTTCTATGAATATCTCTCTTCACGAAAAGATATTTCATTCGACAAAATCGCGACGGGGCATTATGCACAGACAGAAGAAATGGTCGTATCGGATGATATTTTTTCTTCGCCTTCTCGACTTATCAATGCTTTCGATGACCGAAAAAATCCCCTCAATCAACGGCATCCAAAGGGATTTTTTCGAACCGAAAGCATTTCTTCGGACAAATCGAAGCCAGCAGAAAAAACACATCCGATACGACCTGAGAAAAAAATGATATTAAAAATGTCACCCGATCCCGTGAAGGATCAGACTTACTTTCTCTCACAGCTCTCACGGGCACAACTCGCGAAAGCGATATTTCCCATCGGGCATTTGCAGAAAGGGGAAGTGCGGGTGCTCGCGGAGAAATATAATCTGCCGAATGCCAGGAGAAAAGACAGTCAGGGAATCTGCTTCCTCGGGAAGATCGCGTTCGATCAATTTCTCGAGTTTCACCTCGGCAAAAAACCGGGAGATATTATTGATTTCAAGACCGGGGAAAAAATCGGCACACACGATGGATTCTGGTTCTATACCATTGGGCAACGGCGCGGTATTCGATTGTCTGGCGGACCGTGGTTCGTCGTGAAAAAGGACACGGCAAAAAATCTGATCTTCGTTTCCAATCAGTACCGGAGCGAGGAAATGTTTCGGGACTCGTTCGATGTCGGTGGCTTGAACTGGATCAGCGGTTCAACCCCTGTAAAAAATATGTTATCAATAAAGCTTCGGCATGGGGAGAAAATATATGCCTGCGGGGTGTCATTCCGTGGGAATGGAATAGCGTCGGTGAAACTTCTCGATGATGAAGACAAAGGAATCGCTCCCGGGCAGTTCGCGGTGTTTTATGATGGGGAGTATTGTCTCGGAGGAGGAGTCATATTGTGAAGAATATGGAATGTAGAATAGAGAATATTGAATAGAGAAAAAATGAATTCTCAATCTTGGTAAGTATGTTGACAATCCAAAAACAGAAGATGCATTTTTTCGAAAAAACGCTCATTGACTTTTTCAAGAAGGTCGGGCGGGAGCATTTGCCATGGCGCCGAGATCGGATAACTGCGTATGAGGTATGGGTAAGCGAAATCATGCTCCAGCAGACGCAGGTATCGCGCGTGATTGACTACTACAATCGATTTTTGAAACGGTATCCGACGATCGGAGTGCTCGCACGGTCGGATTGGGAAACATTTCTCCCCTATTATGAGGGGCTGGGATATTATGCGCGCGGGCGCAATATGCTCCACGCCGCGAAAATAATCGTGGCGGATTTCCATGGGAAATTTCCTCGAGAGAAAAAACTCCTCGAAACGATACCTGGTATCGGTCCGTATACCGCCTCTGCGATTTTGAGTTTTGCGTATGATGAAAATCATCTCGCCTGGGATACGAATCTGAAGCGGGTGATCGGACGGTTTTTCTTCGGGAGCCGGCGGGCGGAATTTGATACGGAAGAGATGGCATCACGGTTTTCTCTCCCGGCGAAGTCGTTGAATGCCGCACTTATGGATTTCGGATCGGCGCTCTGTCTCTCCCGGCCGAAGTGTGCGGCGTGTCCGCTTCGGACGAGGTGTGCATATTTTTCCGAAAACGGAAACCAAGAAACAGTCAATAAAGAACAATCAACAAAAAAGAAAAAAGAAAAAGCGGAAAAGATTGATTGGAAAGAGGCGCGGGCGTTCGTATTCCTCCATGAGAATCATCGGAAGTATTTTTCCTCGCACAGGAAAAAATATGCGCCGTTTACTCTTCCGAAGGTGTATAATTCCCGCGCCGGTATCAAGCTTTGGTTTCAGAAAGAATACGGATTAACCGTATCGGTCCGCCCACCACATCGGAAATTGATGATGCGGAATCAGCCGGTTTTTTTCGTCAATGCCCAAATTCTTTCCGGGAGGCAGTCGTTTGTCGTTTTTTCAAAGAAGGATTTTCAAATATCCAGAGAGAACCTGATCAAAAAGTGAGAAAAGTGCTATACTGAGAGCATGTAAAAAGAAAAACACATGCTTTGGATCGTCGTCGCCATCCTTTCGTATTTCCTCTCGGCCGTGGTCGCCGTGCTCGACAAATTTCTCTTGTCGGGTCGTATCGCGTCGGCCGCCATGTACGCGTTTCTCATGGCGATGTTCAGCGCGTTTGCGGCGGTGCTCATCCCGTTCGGGGTACAGTGGTATGGGCGATACCCCGTGGGGCTCGCGATCGTTTCCGGATGTCTTTTTCTCTATGCACTCGTCGCGTTTTATGCCGCCGCGAAGCAAAGCGAAATCGCCAAGGTCGCGCCGCTCGTCGGAGTGGTTGTCGCGCTTGCGTCTTTCGTCATCACTGCGGAAATGAAACTGTATCAGGGCGTTCCTGTCGGCATGAGCGCCGAGATAGCCCTCTCATTCGCCCTTCTTGTCGGCGGGGCATTCCTCATCTCTTTCGATCTCCCTCTGCGAAAGGCCGATCGGGTCCCGTTTCTCGGGGTGGTATCGGGGATTCTCTTCGCCATTTCCATCGTCATACTGAAACTCTCCATCGTCGAGATGAATTTCGTCAACGGGTATTTCTGGTCGCGTGCGGGGATGTTCCTCGCGGGATTTTCGCTCCTTCTCGTCCCGCTGTATCGCCGGGAGATATTCGCCGCGTCCTCGGATTTTTCGAAACCACATCGAGAACATCCCCTGACGGGATTCCTCTTTGTCGCGAACAAGGTGAGTGGCGGCATCGCCGCATTTCTCCTCGCGTACGCGGTGTCGCTCGGACCGCTCGTATTCGTCCATGCCTTGAACGGAGTGCAATTCGCTTTCGTTTTCCTCTTGTCTCTCACGCTCTCCTTTTTCTTCCCGAAAGTATATGGAGAGAAACTCGCCTTGAACGATTGGATACAGAAGGCGTGTGCGCTCGTCATCATCATACTCGGTATCTGGCTCCTCTCGGTCAATGGCGGCGTCTCCGTGCTCCTCTAACTTTCATTTTTTACAACATCGCTCCGCTTTTTGAGCGGTGCGTCCGCTGTAAAAAATACTCTCAACTCCATCCTCTATTTCCTCACCTCTCACGCCTATGTCAATTCAATCGTTGAAACATGTTTTGAAAATCGCATGGATATTCGTCGGTTCGGCTCTGGCGTTCGTTCTGTTGCTCTTCGGGTACTTCAATCTCCCTGGTCCGCACCCGAAGGAGGAGGTTTCTCTCGGGATTACTTTTTCCAGCCGATACGCGGAGGCGCTCGGTTTGGACTGGAAAGAAACTTATGTCGCGCTTCTCGACGAGGTCGGAGTCCGCAAGATCCGTCTTCCGGTGTATTGGGATCTGGTGGAGAAAGTCCCCGGACAGTATGATTTTTCCGATGTGGATTGGCAACTCGCCGAGGCGAAGAAACGGCATGCGGAAGTGATCCTCTCCATCGGTCAGCGGGTACCGCGATGGCCGGAGTGTCATATTCCCGAGTGGGCGAATGAAAGCGATGCGATCCGGAAGCAGGCTCTTTTCAGGATGCTTCGACAATCGGTAGCGCGGTACCGCGATCATTCCGAGATCGTGAAGTGGCAGGTGGAGAATGAACCATTCCTCGTTTTTTTCGGTATCTGTCCGCGTTTCGATCCGAATCAGCTGGAGGAGGAGGTCGCCTTGGTGAAGGCGCTCGATCCGACGCGACCGGTCATGCTGACCGATAGCGGCGAGCTCTCGCTGTGGTTCCGCGCGGCGAGCCGTGGCGATGAATTCGGTACGACGATGTATCGGAAGATCTACAAGCCGGGAGTAGGATATGTGACTTATCCGCTCGGACCGAATTTTTTCCGATTCAAGGAGCAGGTGACGCGACTTTTGACCGATCAAGAGCATTTCTCGGTCATCGAACTCCAGGCAGAGCCCTGGGCGAACGGATGGGTGGCGGATGCCTCTCTCGATGAGCAGTGGAAGACGATGGATGATCGGCAATTGCGGGGAGTCGTCGATTACGCCCGTCGGGTCGGGTTTTCGGAAATCTATCTCTGGGGCGGTGAATGGTGGTACTGGCTGAAAGAAAAAAAGGGGCATTCGGAAGTGTGGCATGCCGCACGGGAATTATTCCGGGAGTCGGCTTCTTATCGCAGGTGAAGCTATTGCGGTATTTGGCGTTCGCGGTAGAATGAGGGGAGGAAATGTGGAGAGAAAAAAAGTATGAAACAAAACAAAAGCGTTTTTTCTCTATCGGGTCTTTCGTTCGTAGCGGTGGCGGTTTTCGGTGTCGCTTCCGTTTTCGCTTTCGGCGGAGGGAGAGTGGGGATCGTTCTTGGCGATACGACTTCCAGGACGGACACAACTGTCTTGTCGACGACGACATCAGACCGTACGACTGCGACACCACATGTGGCTACCGATTTGCCCACGGATACGGAAAAACCGAGCAAGCCATCCGGTCTCCATGCATCAGTTCAGGGGCTGACAGTGGCGCTTTCTTGGAATGCGTCCGCTGACAATGTGGGCGTTTCGGGATACGGTCTCTATCGGGATGGAACTTTCATGGTGACGGTTCCGGGAACATCCTTTCTTGATACTGGGGTGCAGGCGGGCGTTTCGTATGAGTATTCGGTCTTGGCGGGAGATTATTTGGGAAACAAATCGGACAGGAGTTCTTCGGTCACGGCGACCATTCCCGCTACTGCGACGACCAGTGTGCCGCTTGCGACATCCGAAACAATGACAACGCCGACAGCCCCCATGACGACAGCCAGTCCGTCTCTTTCTGAGAGGCGTGTCCTTCCAGGTCGTCCGGGAAATCTCTCGGTGAGGATCCTCGATAATCGGACGGTCCGTGTCACCTGGTCGGCGCCTTCCGGTGTCACGGGCGTCATCGGGTATCGGTTGTTCAAAAATGATACCTTTCTCACATCGGTGACCGGAACGACTTATGATGACAAATCGGTCTATGGCGGGCAGGAGTATCGGTATTCTGTGGCGGCGACTGATGCTACCGGAGATGTTTCGCAGAGGAGCGAAGAGCGGAAAATCATGATGCCGCTCCTCACGCTTCAGACGGGATCGACGACGACGAACACGACTTGGACGGCGGAAAATAACGGTGATACGCTCATTGTGAAAAACGCCGATGGCAAGACAATATCGGGACAATCGATTGTTCCTCAGGGGAATATCCTTCCGATAGCGATAGATGATGCTACAAAGAAAGACGCGGCAAAAAACGCATTGAAGGAGGCTCTGCAAAACGGTTTCATTCCTGTCGATACCGATCTGCTTGCGGTTCGAGATTTGACTCCGGATGAGATGATTCGTTTGCCGGTATCACAGTATTTGGATTTCGATAACGACGGACTTTCCAATGACGACGAGTCGCGACTCGGAACCGATCCTTACGGCAAGGATACCGATCGTGATGGTTTTAGCGATGGGGATGAGGTGACATCCGGTCATGATCCGAAGCGATTCTCTCCGGGAGATGGACGGGACAAGATGAAAATCGAAGATGTGAAGAATATTCGGGCAGCTGAGCGGACGACGACCTCGTCATCGTCTATCCATCAGGATACGAAGAAGGACGATCGCTATCAGGTGAAGCACGCTGAAATCGTGAAGGCGCCAACTTCTGATGCACAGCCGATTGTTCGCCTGTCCGGTGTCGCAGTACCGAATGCCCTGGTCACACTCTACATCTACAGTACGCCGACCATCGTGACCGTGAAGGCGGATGCTCTCGGCAATTGGTCGTATGATGTGAAAGAGGGTCTGGAAGATGGGGATCACGAGGCATTCGTGGCGGTGACGGATAATACGGGGAAAATCACATCGTATGGAGAGGGGATCGCCTTCGTGAAGACTGCCGAGGCTGTCACGGTCCGTCCGATCGCGGAGGCGGCTGAGACGGTATCGGAAAATCAGTCTCCGTTGGAACGCTCCCAGACGGAATATTTCTTCGCTGCTTTTATCGCGATCCTCTTTTTCTCCGGTGCCGCGCTCATCGTGGTGAGTCGAAGAAGCTCGGGACCAATTGTGTCATAAGTATCCTTTTGCATGGCGATACCGCTTCGTATTGAAAGGGGTGTTCAGTTTGTCAGGCGAAATCCATTCGTCCTGTATTCGTTCGTACTCATCGTCGCCGTGACGGGGGTCATTTTTTTCAATACCTATTATTTTCTCGGAAAATTCCAGCATACGGTGGATGATCTCCTCAAGTCGAAGGCCTTTCTTTCGGAGAGTGTTTTCGGCACTTTGATTCAGGATTCCCTATCCGATACCGATCTCCTCCTCCGCCGAGTGAACCAATTGAAAGCGGATCATACGGATGTCGCCGCTATCGTCGTTCTTATCCGGTCTGCCGAGGAAAAGCATTTCCGTATCATCGCCTCGACGGATCCGGAGGATATCGGACAGGAGTTTTCCTTTCAGGATCCGGTGAGTTATCCTTTCCGGCGGACATGGAGCGATCAGAACGCGACCGGGTATATCACGAATGCGGGCGGAGAGCGCCTCTGGAATGTCGTCAGGGCGATCGATCGGGATGACGGGGAACGGGTGGGACTCGTGCTGTTCCAGGTTTCCCTGAAGGAACATGACCTCTTCGTGCGTGGTGCGATGCGGCAGGTGTATGGGGTAGCGCTGGTGTCCCTCATGCTGGTGCTCGGCATTATCGCGATCCATGTACGGCTGTACGGGTTCGCCATCAGGGCGACCAAGCTCGAGGAAGTGGATCGGATGAAGGATGATTTCATCTCGATGGCGAGCCATGAATTGCGGAGCCCGCTTACGGTGCTCCGCGGGTATATCGATATCCTGAAATCGGGGTTTCTCGCGAAGATTCCTTCGGGAGAATCGGCTGAGGCGAATCGGTACCTCAACAATATGGAAGAATCGGTGACTCGCCTAAACAATCTCGTCGAGGATATCCTGAATGTCTCCCGACTGGAGCAGAATCGACTGCCGATCGTCATGGGGGATATCGACCTTGATGCGCTCATTGCGAAGATCGTTTCGCAGTTCTCGCTGGAAGCGAAACAGCATGGCCTGACGCTTTCGTATGAGGCGACTCGGTTGCCGCAGGTGAGGGGTGATACCGATCGTGTGACGCAGATCATCGTGAATATGCTCTCGAATGCGATCAAATATACGCCGGCGGGGAGCGTGCGGGTTTTGACCAAGGAAACGGATGATGCGATACTGGTAACGGTCGCCGATACGGGGCTCGGCATTTCCGCGGAGGGGATGAAGAATCTTTTCAGCAAGTTCTATCGGGTGAAAACCGATCAGACGGTGAAGATATCCGGTACCGGTCTCGGACTCTGGATTTCCCGTGAAATCGCGCGCAAGATGGATGGGGAGATTACGGTGGAAAGTATCGAGGGGGTGGGTTCGCACTTTACGCTCCATCTGAAGAAAACAATCTAGTGTTTCAGCGGTTGTTCCGCTTTTGGAGCGATGCAACCGCTGAAACTACCAGGAAAAGAGTATGATGAAAAAAAATAAAATCGCCGTATTCGATATTGATGGGACGATTTTCAGGAAGAATCTCCACTATGAGCTCATCGTCGAGCTCGCCTGGATGAAGGTGTTTCCGAAAGATGTCCTCCAGAAACTCCGCGAGGTGTACACGAATTGGATCGAACATATCGGTACCTATGAGGACTATCGCCGCTCCCTTGTCGATCTTTATGGGGAGCATATCAAAGGATGCTCCGAAGAGGATGTGGTGAAGGCGGCGCGCTCCGTCGTTCCGTTTCATGAGCGACGAACCTATATCTTCGCTGAGGATCTGATCAGGCGCTTTCGGGCGGAGCAGTATCATCTTATCGCCATTTCCGGTTCTCCGATCGAAATCGTCCGGGAATACAATGAGAGCTACCTCAAATTCGATCAGGTATTCGGCAGTGTCTATGAAAAAGATGCGGAAGGACTCCATACGGGAGCGGCTGAATTCGAGCCATCGAGGAACAAGGGGGCGGTCGTTCAGCAGTATGTGTTCGACCATGGCCTGACACTCGATGATTCCTACGGTATCGGAGATACGGAATCCGATATCAGCTTTCTCCAGCTCGTGACGCATGCCATCGCCTTCAATCCGAATCAGAATCTGAAAAAATCAGCGGAGGAGGCAAACTGGCGTATCGTCGTCGAGAAGAAAGATGTGATCTATGAGATACACAAGTAGGAGGAAAGAATTTTTATAACGGTCGCTCCGCTTTTGGAGCGGTGCGTCCGCTGTAAAAATTCCCTCCGCCCGAACCTTTTTCCTCAATTCTTATTTCTAACCTCTCACCCCTCATTTCTTCTACACATATGGATAGTTTCATCGGAAAAATAGTCGTCGCGACGCTGTGGGTATGGCTCCCTTTCTATGCCCTAATACTGCTCCTCAAAGAAGCGAGGGAACGACGAAGCAAAAAATAAGATGATCCGTCTCACTTCGCTTCAAAAAAGATACTTTTTCGGTCTTTTCCTTTTGGTGTGGATGCTTGTCATTTTCGTCCTGTCATCCATTCACGGATCCGGTTCGCCGTATGCATCGCCGCTTTGGTATGTCCTGGAGCGGAAGGGCGCACACATTATCGAGTATCTCATTCTCGCCGTGTTTGCAGGGGCATTTTTTTCGACCTACCCTTGGATGAGGAGGAGTGAGAGGGTGTTGTGTTGGATGGTCTTTCTCTTTTCTATCGCGTATGCCCTTTCCGATGAGATTCATCAGTTCTTTGTCTTCGGGAGACAGGCGAGATTTACGGATGTCCTCATCGATGCTATCGGGGGAGCACTTGGAATGGTGACCTTCTTTTTTTGGCAACAGAAAGAGATGCGAACCAGATTGCTGAGATTGTACCGTTCATTGAAACGGAAAACCTCCCGATGACGGGAGGTTTTCATCTGTCGATGGGCGTCCTTCAGGCATGTATCTTCTCGATCAGTTGCTTGAAAGCGTCTGGTTGCTGAACGGCGAGTTCGGAGAGTACTTTGCGGTCAAGTGCGACATTCTGCGTTTTCTGCGTCGCGATGAATCCGCGGTAGGAAAATCCGAGGAGACGGAGCGCGTTCCCGAGGCGGATGATCCAGAGACCTCGGAAGGAGCGCTTCTTGTTGTGGCGATCCCTGCGGGCGTACTTCCCCGCTTTGATGAGAGCCTCTTTTGCGGCGACGAAATTCGTCTTCCTTCGCCAGCGGAAACCGACGGTCTTTTTCAGTACATTCTTCCTGCGCTTGTTGGCGGCGACGCCGCGTTTCACCCTGGTCATACATATTCAAATTAAAGTGTAAATATCAAAATGGAAAATGAAGTGATTCGCTTTCGATGAAAAATATGATCATATCCCGCATTGCCGGGATGTGTGAATTTTTATTTTTGATATTTTATTTTTACATTATTTCTTGGCGTACGGGAGCGCGTGGAGGATATTTTTGGAATCTTTCTTCGAGGCGAGGGTGTCAAGCCGTTTGCTGCGGTTTTCACTGCCTGTCGCCCGGGAATTGTAATGATTCTGTCCGGTAGCTCGTCTGATGACTTTGCCTCGGGCGGATATCTTCACTTTCTTCGCGACTGATTTCTTGGTTTTCTGCTTCATAGGGGTGCATTATCGTTTTACATCGGAGCAATGAGGATATTGAATCCGTTCTGGAATCGTTTGATGTCTTCTTCGACTTTGTGCGGAGTGGCGAGTGTCGCCATGAATGCTTGGAGCGCGGCTTTCGCTTTGTCCGGCATGGACTTCTCGCGCCCACGGAGGAGAATTTCAATCTTCACCTTGTGACCTTTGCCGAGGAATTTCTCCGCTTGCCCTTTCTTGAAGAAGAGATCATGCTTGTCTGTCCGGAGCCCGAGGCGTATGCCTTTGGTATCGACTTTCTTCTGCTTCGTTTTCGCCTCTTGCTCCTGCTTCGCCTGTTTGTATTGGAGCTTGCCGTAATCAACAATGCGGCAGACCGGAGGTATTGCCTGCGGGGAGACTTCGACGAGATCGAGCCCCGCTTCTTTGGCGATCGCGAGCGCTTCTCCGATCGGAAGCGCATCATGCAGAACGCCTTCCACATCGATGAGCTTCACGAGGGGAGCCTGGATCTGCTCGTTGACACGGAAGCGCTTCGATGGCGTCGCCTTCGGTTTCGGTCGATGGTGTCGTCTTCGTCTCATTTTTTTATCATTAGTATCGGGTAGACCCCGTTAGAGAAAAACAGACAATGTTTGTATATTCGCGGATGTTCTTCTAAAAAAAGCATCAGTGATGTTTGAAATGACCGATGTTTTTCTCTAACGGGGTGGAGTTGATGGGAATTGCACCCATGTCCAGAAGCGTTTTTCCAAAATATTCTACAAGCTTAGGGCGCTTTGTGTGAATGAAAGGGGTAAAAAGCGGACAAAATCCTCGTTCATTTGTGTCTTTCGCAATCAGGCGACGAAGTGGAAAGAAACAGAAACACTTCGGCCGTCTCGATAATATGACACCAGTGCATTCCTATCGAGAATAAGAAGTCTGATGGTTCCCGTCCTAATTACTTAGGCGA
>CAYOIM010000032.1:0-10106 GCA_964404075.1 uncultured Bdellovibrionales bacterium
ACCCATACGGTGGAGGATCGCAAGATGAAGGAGCAACTCCTCGATCAGATGGATCTGGAACGGGAGCGGGGGATCACGATCAAGCTCCAGCCGGTGAAGATGAAGTATCGCTATGCGATACAGAGTGGAGGAGAGAGCAGTGAGAGGAGAGAGATGGAGTTTGAATTGAATCTCATCGATACGCCGGGACATGTGGACTTTCATTATGAGGTATCCCGGTCGCTCGCAGCCGTCGAGGGGGCAATTCTTCTCGTTGATGCGACGAAGGGGGTGCAGGCGCAGACGCTCGCAAATCTCTATCTCGCGATCGAGCAGGGGTTGGAAATCATTCCCGTGGTGAACAAGATCGACCTCCCGAATGCGCAGGTGGAGAAGACGAAGAAGGAAATCGTGCATATCCTCGGTTGCAAGGAAGAGGATATCCTGGAGGCATCCGGGAAGACGGGTATCGGAGTGAAGGAAGTGTTGGAGCGGGTGATTGAACGGACTCCGTGCCCGAGGGGCGACCGGGAGGGGAGACTCCGGGCACTCATTTTCGATTCCGTGTATGATTCGTACAAGGGGGTCGTCGCCTTCGTCCGTATCGTCGATGGTTCCGTGAAACGCGATACGAAACTCTATATGCTCGGGACGGGGAAGGCGAGCAGTGCGGTGGAGGTCGGTATTTTCTCCCCGCAACTCGTCACGAAGCCACAGCTCACGGCGGGTGATATCGGGTATATCGCGACGGGATTGAAGGATGTGTCCGAGTGCCGCGTGGGAGATACGATCACCATCGAACCGAAGGAACATGAGATACTCACCGTCGAGTCGCTCCCGGGGTATCGAGAGATTAAGCCCGTCGTGTATGCGAGTTTCTATCCGCTCGATGGCGATGAATACGGTGCGACCCGAGACGCTTTGGGCAAGTTGAAATTGAACGATGCGGCGTTTACCTTCGAACCGGAGTCCAATCAGGCACTCGGTCGGGGATTTCGTTGTGGATTCCTCGGGCTCCTTCACCTCGAAATCATTCGGGAACGGCTGAAGCGGGAATTCGGCATGACGCCCACCATCACGACACCATCGGTCGTGTATGAATTGGAACTGCGTGGGATTCCGGAGCGCGTCCTCATGTATTCCCCATCGGAAATGCCGGATCCCGCAGGGATCGAGAAGATATATGAGCCGTTCGTCGATCTCTCCATCATCGCTCCCTCAGAATATCTCGGGAATATCATGAACCTCATGGGGAAGATCCGTGCGGAGTACAAGAATACGGAATACCTCGACCAGGGGCGTGCACTCCTTTCTTTCGACGCGCCACTCATGGATGTGATCGTGGACTTCCATGATGATCTGAAGAGCGTGACATCGGGCTATGGATCGATGAATTACGAGCCCATCGGGTATCGCGAGTCCGATGTCGTCAGACTCGATATCATGGTTGCGGGGGACAGGATCGATGCGTTTTCTCGCATGGTGCCGAAACGCAATGCCTACGAGGATGGCAAGGTGACGGTCGAGAAGCTGAAGAAGGTGATCCCGCGGCAGAACTTCGCAGTCGCACTGCAGGCGGCGATCGGGAGCAAGGTGATCGCGCGGGAAACGATATCCGCGTTTCGCAAGGATGTGACCGGTGGACTCTACGGCGGGGATTTCTCGCGGAAGAAGAAGCTTTTGGAGAAGCAGAAAAGGGGGAAGAAACGCATGAAAGATGTCGGCAAGGTATCCATCCCGAGTGAAGCGTTCCTCACTATTCTTCGAAGAGGGGAAAATTGATTTGTCTGTTGGTAAAAATCTTCTGAAAGCAAATTTTCACGACCTGTGACCTCAAAGGAGCTCAGCGGTCTTTGAAAATTTCTTTCAGAAGATTTTGTTTGGGGTGGTTCTTTGTTTCTTGTTGAGCGATATGTCGTGGCGGGAGCGGTCGTTCCCTGCCTACCGGTAGGCAGGCGCTTTTGGAGCGGTGCGACCGCTGTTTGAAAATCTTTCTTTCTCAACACTATAGAGTATTCAGCGGACGCACCGCCCGCAGGCGGAGCGACCGTTGAATGCTATCCCTCCACTTCCCATTTTTTTCCGAAAAGGATATAATGGAAGAGTAATAATTGAGCAGAAACTCTATGGCATTGGAATTGACGGATGCGAATTTCGAGGCGGAGGTTATGAAAAGTGAACAGCCGGTGCTCGTCGATTTTTGGGCTCCTTGGTGCGGACCGTGCCAGATGATGGGTCCGATCATCGATCAGCTTTCGAGCGAGCTTACCAATGTGAAGATTGGCAAGCTCAATGTGGATGACAATCCTGATACCGCGTCGAAGTATGGCATTCTTTCCATCCCGACGATGAAGGTGTTCAAAGGCGGTGCCGTCGTCAAGGAATTCGTGGGTGTCCAATCCAAGGATACCCTGAAGGCGGACCTTTCGGCTCTGTGAGGATGTGTCGGACGGAGTAATTTGTTGAAGGGAGGGCTATGAAGATATACAAAGAAAAAGTCGCATTCGAGACCAGGACGCAGATCGAATTCGTCGATATCACGGACAGGATACAGGAAGTGATCGATCGATCGGGCATTCGCGAAGGGCAGGCGCTCGTGTATTCCCAGCACAGCACGCTCTCCGTCGTCATCAATCACAATGAGCCGATGCTCCTCCAGGATTTCATGCGTATCCTCTATCGGCTCGTACCGGTCGATGAACAGTATTCGCATGATCTCTTCGAGATCCGGCGTGATTCCGTCTCAGATGGTCGTTCCAACGGTCACTCCCACTGCAAGGCATTCCTCCTGGGATCGAGTGAGACGGTGCCGATCGAGCGGGGAAAGCTCTTCGTCGGGGATCGTCAGAATATCTTTGCGGTGGAGTTCGATGGCAGTCGGAAGCGGGATGTATTGGTCCAGATTATGGGACTCTAAGGTGTAAGACTTTCCCATTTGACGCATTTCTTCGTTCCCACCCGGTACTCGACACCGTACCTTTATCAGTACGGCTTACTCTGTTCCTCGATGGCGCCTCGAA
Organism: uncultured Bdellovibrionales bacterium; assembly: GCA_964404075.1. GTDB lineage: Bacteria > Patescibacteriota > Minisyncoccia > Moranbacterales > UBA1568 > CAYTED01. The sequence continues at coordinate 3,000 of CAYOIM010000032.1, forward strand.
CTGCATTCAAATCAAAAAGTCTTACTGGATATTATATAGTATGAGCCGACTCGTGAATGACCTTATCTACCACGGGTACCTCCGTTCCGATGAGGTCATCAATGCGATGAATGCTATTGATCGGGCGGATTTTTTGCCGCCTATATTCCGGGAGCAGGCAGAAGTGGAAATGCCGCTTCCCATCGGGCATGGTCAGACCGTGACCCCGCCCCGTACTACCGCGATCATGCTGGAACTTCTCGATGTGAAGAAAGGACACTGCGTGCTCGATGCCGGGACGGGATCCGGATGGACGGCGACCCTCCTCGGGCATATCGTCGGGGATAGTGGGCGTGTCATCACTATCGAGCGCATCGAGGAATTATATGAGATGGCGAGGGAAAATATCGAGAAATATGGTTATCTCACGAAGAAGCGCGTGGAGATTGTCCTCGGGAATGCTGCGGAAGGGTATGAGGTGAGCGCCCCCTTCGATCGGATCCTCGTCTCTGCCATGGCGAGTTCGGTGCCGGAGGTTTTCCAGCGGCAACTGAAGATTGGCGGAAAAATGGTCATCCCGATCCACAACAGCATCTGTTATATCGAGAAACGCGGAGAAGCCGATTTTTACCGGGAAGAGTTTGACGGATTCACTTTCGTTCCGTTTATCAGGCGATCGGCATTTTGAATCCTGTCATATGAGCATGCTGAGGAAATCATTGGGGCTTTTTTCATTCCTGATACTTTGCGGGGGTTTTTTTCATTTCTTCGCCCGATACGAAAGCGCGCGACCCCTGTCCGTGTCTGACGACGGCGCTTCCTTCGTCGTTTTGCGTGGGGATACGACGGTCGATGTCGCGAGACACCTCTCGGAAGCGCGTCTCATTCGTTCGCAGACGGTGTTCCTCTGGCATCTCGCCGAGACGAGGCAGTGGGGGAAGTTCATCGCGGGGAGGTATGTGTTCGCAGGGGAGGTGACCATGGATGACATCGCGAGGAAGCTCATCGCCGGTCTGGTCGTGCCGAAATCGGTACGGATCACTTTCCCGGAAGGATTCATGGCAAAACAGATAGCTGATCGGCTTTCGGAGCAGGGTTTTCCCGGCGATGCGTTTCTCCGGCTGGTGCGAGCACCGACTGCCGAAATCGTGCAATCGCATCCGATGCTCTCCCATCTTCCGGCACAGGTGTCGTTGGAGGGGTTTCTTTTTCCGGATACTTACGAGTTCGCCCTGCAGGCGAGGGCGGAGGATATCGTCGATATTTTTCTCTCGAACTTCGATGTGCGCTTCGATGATCCGTTGCAGGCTGAAATGCGGCGGCAGGGTCGGACTATTTTTGAAGTTGTTACTCTGGCGAGTCTCCTCGAAGCCGAAGTCCGGACGGAATCGGATCGGAAAATGGTATCAGACATCTTCTCTCGGCGCCTTGCTACGGGGATGCCGCTTCAGAGCGATGCGACGGTACGGTATGCACTCGGTATCGACAAAGCGCAGTATTCTGGCATTGATATAGCGACGGATTCCCCGTATAATACCTATGCGTACAAGGGTTTGCCGAAGGGACCGATCGATAATCCGGGAATCGTTTCTCTGCGCGCGGCGTTGTTCCCGACAGCGAATGATTTCTGGTATTTCCTGTCCGATCAGAAGACCGGCGAGACTATTTTCTCCCGTGACTTCGAACAACACAAGCGGAATAAGGCATTGCATGGGTTGTAGATCTTGTAATGGTCGTTCCGTGTTTTGAAGGGTAATTTTATTTTAACGGTCGCTCCGCTTTTTGAGCGGTGTGTCCGCTGAAATAAAATTACCTACGACCGTTACAATGAAATGACGAAGTGTCAAGCGAGAAAAATTATATGAAACAAAAAATCATCGTGGCGCTTTTTTTTCTCGCGGAGGGCGTGTGCTCCTTTTTCGCCTGGCAGTCACTGTATCAGGCGGTATTTTTCTCCGGTGCGAGCCATTTTTTCGTTCCGAGCGTCCTCTTTTCTCTTCTGGCGGTTCTCCTCCTCGTGAGCGTGATATTTTTTCCGCTCCCGCTGTTTCGTTCCTCTGCGATCGGGATAGTGGTATTGCCGGTGTTCGCTTTCGGATGGTCCCTCACCGCACTCCTCGCGGTTCCCATCGCTTTTCTCTGCTGTTACCGGAGCCTTTCGGTGATCGATCGGGAATTGTCCGAGCATGTGACGGTGCGATTTTTCTCGAGTGTCCGTATGGGAGTATTTCTGCTCACTCTCGGTTTTTCCGTGATGATCGCCTCGGGATATGCCGCTCTCATTTCGTCGATTCCCCTGGAGAGACTGTTTCCGCGATTCACCCTGGCGGATGGAACAGGTCGGATCGTGCTCCAGATCGCCAGCAAGGCGAACCCGGCTTTCTCCCGTCTGGTGAGGGAGGATCTGTCGGTGGATGATTTCATCCTGGAAATGATGCCGCGGGAGATGATGAACGGATCCTCGGCCGATATCCTTCCTCGATCCACGAATAGGGACGGGACTCCGGTCGGCATGCAGGATATCATCTCGACCTTCGCGGAATCGCGTGGTCTCAATGCCGAAGATCTCATGAAAGAGCAGAAGATCGCGGCGATGGATTTACAGAAGGAGCTTTTTCTGAAAGAGACGAAACGACGACTCTCCGATATCCTCTCCCGGGAGATCGCCGGTGATGAACGGGCGAAGGATGTCCTGTCGGAGATGATCAATGCGAAGATTTTCGGAACGGTGACGGCTGTCCAAGCGGAAGGAAGTTCGGTAGATACCTTGCGGGCGATTCTCTCCCTGCTCCTCTTTCTGTCCCTGCTCTCACTTGGGTCACTCCTGGGATTCGTATGGGCATTCTGTGCCTGGGTATTTTTCTGGATACTTCAGGGAGCGAGCATCGTCGCCATCCGACGAATACCGATAGAAGCCGAGCAAATCGTGCTGGTGGATTGATTGGTCAGCTTTGTAGGCTAAGAGAGGGGACTGAAAATATGAGGGAGTTAGCACTCATGATCTGTGATTGCTAATTTTTTTATTTTCTGCTATCCTGAGTGGGATATTTTTTCAGAGAGATACTAGGAGACAAAAAATTATGGCAGACTATTACGATATTCTCGGGGTGAAAAAGGATGCGACGGCCGATGAGATCAAGAAGGCATTTCGGAAGCAGGCTCATAAATATCATCCGGACAAAGGCGGCGGAGACGAGAAGAAATTCAAGGAGGCGAATGAGGCTTACCAGGTGCTTTCGGACGCCGAAAAACGCCGGAAGTATGACCAGTACGGACAAGGATTCCACGACAACGGCGCGCAAAGCAGTGGCGCGGGAGGCGCGGGATTTTCCGGATTCGAGGGATTCGATTTCAGTCATTTTTCGGGAGGCGGGTTCAATTTTTCCGGCGGGAGCGGCGGTTTCGATGATATTTTTTCGGATATCTTCTCTGGCGGCGGGTCTCGTCGAGATGAACGGAGCGGATCGGACATACAGGTCGATATCGAAATCACATTCGAAGAGATGGTGCGCGGCGGGAATCGGACCGTCAGTTTAAGGAAGCGTGTTGTCTGCGGGGAATGTTCCGGAACCGGTGGGAAACAGGGAGCGCAGGAATCCGTTTGTCCCGATTGTCATGGGACGGGGCGGGTCTCCCGTGCGATGCGTACTATCTTCGGCACGATCAATCAGGCGGTCATCTGCGATCGTTGTCATGGTGCGGGGAGGTTTTATGCGAGCTTGTGTCCGCATTGTCATGGTGAGGGGCGTTCTCTCGAGACGGAGGCACTTTCTCTCTCCATTCCTCCTGGCATCGAAGACGGTCAGACGCTTTCGGTCGAAGGACACGGTGAAGCGGGCATTCGCGGATCGAGACCGGGGAATCTGTTTGTCACGGTGCATGTCATCCCGCATACGGAATTCCGTCGGAACGGGCGCGATATCCTCTCGAAAAAATCTATTTCTTACCCTGTAGCCGCGCTCGGCGGCAAGATCCCGGTCACGACAATCGATGGCGAAGTGACGATCAGGGTTCCTGCTGGCACTCAGAGTGGGGAGGTATTCCGTATCCGCGGCAAGGGCATCCGTCTCGGTCACTTCGATGAGGGAGATCATCTCGTCGAACTCTCGGTGCGCGTTCCGAAGAATATATCCGCGGAGGAGCGCAAGTTGCTCGAGCAACTGGAGAAGATCCAAAAGGGACGGAGATAAAGCCCCTTTCTGATAAAATTGAGAAAGTAAAGATTGCTTTTCTCCTCTGGTGAGATATACTCAAAGAAAGTAATTCATAAAAATATCAAGAGTATGCCTGATGAACCGATCCGTATATTGCTCGTCGATGATGATGTGGATACGCGGAATATGTATGCCGAGGTGTTCCGTATGGCGGGGTTCGATGTGAGAGAAGCGAATGACGGTCTCGAGGGTCTGGAGATGGCGAATCAGATCGTGCCGAATGTCGTGCTCGCCGGCATTATCATGCCCCGCATGGACGGGTTTCAGTTCGTGGAAGCCATGAAGAAGAATGTGCCGACCGCGAGCGTTCCCATCGCTTTCATTTCGCATCTCGGGAGACAGGAGGACGAGGACAGGGCGAAAGAGCTCGGTGTGCAGGACTTCATCGTGCGCGATATGACGACGCCGATGGAAGTGGTGACCCGGATCAAATCGCTTCTCGCTTCGACGGATTTTTCTGTGCCGTTCGATATCCATTCGACGGAAGCGAGTCGGTTGTTCGAGGCGCTTGGTATGGACGGGACGCTTCCGTGCATGGGCGGGGCGCATCCGGTGCTCCGGCTCCGTCTGAAGGACAAGGAGAAGCGGACTTTCGAAGCGGAGCTTGTCTGTCAATAACACTCTTGTCTTGATCGTATACCCGTGTGGCGAAATGGAAGGTGAAAATCGATAGAGTGACCCCCACAACGAAAACGAAGTATCATCCCGTTACGCTCGCCCTCCTTCGGGACAGGGGATTCGTCGATGAGCTATCGATCGAGCGTTTTTTTCGTCCGGACTACGATCGCGATTTGCACGATCCGTTTTTGTTCGTTTCTATGTGGAAAGTCGTGGATCGGATGAAGACCGCGCAAGAGAAAGGGGAGCGGATCGGTATTTTCGGCGATTACGATGCCGATGGGGTGACCTCTTCGGTCCTGTTGCGCACGGCATTGGAGCGGCTCGGCTTTCCGGTCACCGTATACATCCCGCACAAGGAGACGGAGGGGCATGGAGTGCATCGGAACGCGCTCGACGCATTCGAGAAAGCAGGGGTAAGGGTGATGTTCACGGTCGATTGCGGGATGACCAATATCGCGGAAGTGGCGGAGGCGAATCGCCGCGGCATGGATGTCATCATCATCGATCATCACCATGTGCCGGAAATTTTTCCGGATGCTTTCGCTATCATCAATCCGAAAGTGAAGAATTGCGGCTATCCGTTTCAGGAGCTTTGCGGGGCGGGGACGACCTTCAAAGTCATCCAGGCGCTCTATCGCGAGCTCGCTCCCGATGCGAGCGATCAGTTGAAATGGCTCCTTGATCTCGCGGCGGTGGGGACGGTGGCGGATGTCATGCCGCTCATCGGAGAGAATCGCGTGCTCGTGACTTACGGGCTCATCGTCCTCGGGAAGACGAAGAATATCGGATTGCAGGAAATGTATTCGGTAGGTAAACTGAAGATCGACGAATGGAACAAGCCGGATGCGAGGATGATCGGTTTTCAGATCGGTCCGCGTATCAACGCGGCGAGCCGCATGGATCACGGGCGGATCGCGCATGACCTCCTCGCGTCGAAGGATGCGACCGAGGCGAATGTGTTGGCGAACCGATTGGAACAGCTGAATAATGAGCGGCGGAAGCTCTCCGAACAGATCTCGAATCTGGTGCGGGTCGAGGCGGAATCGCAGAAGCATCGGAAATCCGTCATCGCCGTGCATCCCGATTATACGATCGGCGTCGTCGGTCTCGTCGCGGGGACGATCGCGCGCGAAATCGGGAAGCCGGTCGTGGTCCTGCGGCAGTATGACGAGCACAGTACGGGGTCGCTCCGGAGCGTGCCGGGGCTCAATATCATCGAGGTCGTCGAGCGATGCGGGGATTTGCTCGAGAAATTCGGCGGGCATGCGCAGGCGGCGGGGCTCACGGTCAGGAATGAGAAGCTTGACGCATTCCGCGAACGATTCGATTCCTTGGTGCACGAGCTCTTGCCGGACAGCCTCGATGAACCGGAGTTGGAGATCGATCTGCGTCTCTCGCCTCTCCATTTGACGGCAGACCTCCTCGCGGACATTCAGGGTTTCGCTCCCTTCGGACAGGGGAATAGCGAGCCGGTGTTTCTCCTCGAGGATGTATGTATCGAGAGCATTCGTCCCGTCGGAACGGGGAACAAGCATCTGAAAATCGTTTTCCGCCCAACTGATGGGGGCGGTTCGTCCATCGATGCGATCGCGTTCTCTCTCGGGGAGCGCTTCCCTGATTTGAGAAAAGGAGATAGAATGTCGGTGGTTTTCCAATTGTCGGAGAATACCTGGAACGGGGCATCGTCGCTTCAGCTGAAGGTACTGGACATGGAAAAATGCGCGTAGTTCTTTTCTGAAGCATATTTATGGAGGGATGGTGATGGAGATTGGCAAAATGCCTCCGTACAAGGAGGGGCAGATGGTCGTCGTACGCATCGATGATCGAGGGAAGGAATCTGGTTGGTTCGTGGGAATGATCATACGGGGAGGAGGTGACGGATATCTCGTCCGGGTCTCATTCCCCGGGGAGTATCGCCGACCGACTTACGAAACGCCGAAAAGAAGATGGTATACGAAGGCGACTACGGTAGCGAAAAATGATGACCATGAAGGTGAATTCCAGTCCGCTTGGAGCGGATGGGTGGAAATCCCTCGGGATCCGATGCTGGTTCTGTTCTCTCGCATCGCGTCGTCAGCGTTTCTGAGTACTCTGCGAGAACGATTGCAGGGGAGTCGTGTTTCTTCGGAGACGGCGAGAGAATACCATGTTTCCGTCAAGCAGATTTTCCCTCTGAATCCGCAGAAACTCTATCGGGCGATATTTGCATGACCATCCGGCATTTCGGATGGTCTGTTTTTTGCATAAGTTCACATACATATGGCACTCTTTAGAATCCTAAAGAGATGCAACA
>CAYOIM010000033.1:0-2494 GCA_964404075.1 uncultured Bdellovibrionales bacterium
AGACGAAGGCGTAGTAGTATCCGAAGGCGGCGCTCTCGGGGACATCGAAGGAGGCAGTGAGGGTTTTCCACTCGTTCGGATTGACGGTGAAGGAGTCTTCGGAGAAACGCACCCAATGGATGAAGTCATCGCCTGGCTCGGGATCGAGGAGCTTGGGGGCTCCTTCTTCTCCATAGGCGCGGAACTTCATGACCGTGACTTTCAGGGTTTCGGCATTGGTGCCCTGGTTCTGGATGCGGATGGGGGTGGAGATGCTTTTCCCCGGCTCCACCATGAGGTTGATGGGGAGGGGGGAAGTGACGAGGCGGAGGTCTCCCCGATTCGTCTGCGCATGGGCATGGGGAACGGAGAAAAGAAGTCCGACAAGGAGGATGAGCATTCTGGAAGCGGAGAAGGGGGAGAAAGTCATATTGCCTCTAGTATATCGGGTTTGGAGGGGGTTGGGTAGGGGGGTTTGAAAATCAAGCCACCTTCCGGAGTACTTCACCAGGGAACGCTCCCACACCCATTTCCCTTCCTTCCTTGGCTTCAATAGCTGAAAATGCGTGATCTGCGAGCAATCCATGTACTTCCGGATTCAGAAAAAAATCGTTATGTCCACCACGGATGGAATAAAACCCATCAATCTTGACACCGCTCTCCTCTTCCTGTGTCAAAACTTCAACCTCACCTTTCCTCCTCTGCTTCCTCTTCGGATCTCGCTTCGTGTTTTTGCTCGCCTCCTGTACTTTCCCCATGGGAAAGATAACATCATCGACAGAATGTGCGATCACGATGTGTATTCGGTGCTCCTGTTTCAAGTAGAGGAGCAGTGTCTCGATCTGCGCCACAGCAATCGCACGAGGACTCATCCCGCCCTCCTCAATATTTTGAAGAAAATTATGCGTTCGTTCGCTCTTCGCTTCTTTGACCTTATTTCGCAAATCAGCATCCAATATGCCGGCATACCGTTCCTGTGCGATGTGTTGAAATGCCCGACCAACCAGGGCGATGAAGGTGTCCTCCCCCACCATCCCACCTGGATTCACGAGGAGGAGCGTATGGAACTTCTCCGGCCTGGCAAGTGCCGCCAAAATAAGGTAGATACACCCTTCCGAATGTCCGATCGCATCGATGCTGGTCTGGAAATTTTTCTGCTCAACGACCTGGAGAAGCGCTACCGCCTTCCGGACCTCATAGAGATACCCCGATTCCTTTCGAAACGCTTTCGCTCCAATATCCGGTATGCGTTCTAGATATGCACCATAAATGGAAGCATTCTCCGAAATACCTTCAGAAGCGCCATATGTCAGGGTCTCCCGACCCAATGCGGCGAGATGTTCCAGATTCCCCTTAAGCGTCATCGGTCCCTCGGTGAACCCGGGAGCGAAGAGAACGGGTCGCCCCTTCTTCTCGACGCCCTCCGGCGGAAAGCACTCTGCGACATGTACGATCTGAGCGAGTCTCCCTTCACGATTTTTTACCAATATCTCACTCGTACTCAGGGCAGGGAGCGCCTGAACGGCTTTTTCTTCACTCAGTTTCCTCATCGGAAACGGCACAACATTGTCAGGATTTTTCATACGCGAAAAGCCGTACACGATATATACCCCTCTCAAACGAGAGCATCCCTCAACAAACAAGGACAATGCCTACTCCCATCAAACACAGCCTCATCCTCACATCCAAACATCAGAGAAGGTCAATCGGTTCTTCCGGGTGAAGAAGGATGACTGATGGCATCTATCCTTTCAAGAATACTATCAATATGGCGAAGCTGACCTTCGAGCCACAACTTCGCATCGTTATATTCATTCCAATTCGCGCAGGACTTTTTCTTATTTTCTGCCTCGAATCTCAACAATATACTCTCTATCTCGCTTTTTATACAACTGTATTTTCCCTTCGATGATACAATCTCATCCTCTTCCGGGTCAAAACCGAACACTCCCCCTGGCTCAGCCTTTTTCGCTTCCTCTATCGATCGTATCAGTAGATACGGTTGAAAATCCTCCTTAATCTCTTCCTGTGGCGACCGTGATTCTCCTTCAAACATACAAAAAATGATACCGTGTTAATTATCCCCCTTGATCATTTTCATCGCTTCCGAGACGGTCGTCATGAACTGCGCGGGGAAAATGATGGTCGAATTCTTCTCCACGCTGATTTCCGCCATCGTCTGGAGCGTCCGGAGCTGAAGAGCGACCGGATGCATGGAGATGATGTCTGCCGCCTCTCCGAGCTTCACCGCCGCCTGGAATTCGCCCTCTGCCGCCACGATTTTCGCCCGTCGCTCCCGTTCCGCCTCCGCTTCCTTCGCCATCGCCCTCTGCATATTGTCCGGCAGGGTGATGTCCTTGATCTCGACCGCCGTCACCTGCACGCCCCACGGCTCGGTATGCGAATCGATGACATCCTTGATCTTCTGATTGATATCGATGGTCTGCGAGAGGAGCTCGTCGAGTTTGAACTGCCCGATGACATTGCGCACCGTCGTCTGACTGATCTGATTGAC
>CAYOIM010000033.1:2594-9891 GCA_964404075.1 uncultured Bdellovibrionales bacterium
AGCGACAATGCGAGGAGCGCGATGATGACCGCCAATAGTATGTACATAAATCCTATAATACACGAATTATTCCGCCCCTATTGTAACATATCCTGTAAACCGACACGATTGATGCGGCACAACAATCCACAATCACTCAAAAAAAATCCAGGTCCGATTTCGAACCTGGCACCAGTACCTGCAGCGCTGTATCACTTTCACCACGAACGATGGTTGATTTCCTGCCAAATCCATTCGAGCGAAAGGTAGAAGGCTTCAATGCCCCACTGCAAGGCTTTCATAAGAATGGTGGACAGGAAGGCCAAGGAAACAAGCACGCTTTCCAAGATCGTTATTCCGACACAGAGGGAACCAACGGTCAGACAAAAAAGAACCATCGCGCTTGCGATTTGCCTGAAAAAATTTTCATTGGAGCCGCTCTTGAAAATCCAGAGCGCCGAATACAGGCCGATCATAACCAGACCTGCCAGGAGGAAATGTCCTACGAGCAGCTGTGTGTTCATGCGTATCTCCTATGATTGTTCACTTGATAATGGAGCCGAGCGGTACATCATTTTCTCGACCTTTGATAGTATTCCCCTCGTGCCAAAAAGTCAAGATTCAAGAGTGCATTTAAATACAAACCATCCCGAGCAAGCTGCGGAGAAGACGGCTCGAAGGTAAACTCAAAACGAAGATCACACTCAAAAATTCCGATTCTTCTCAATCTTTCCTGAACCGATACAAAAGATGTCCAACAATGAAGAGCATGGAAAAGACGAAGAATGTCCCGATGATGCCCGCAAGTGACGATGCGAGACCTCCATTGTGAATCGATGGCACCTGATAATCAGGAAACAGTCCAGAAACAAGGTGCTTCCCCTGCGCGAGAAATCCCTGCGCTTCTGCAATCTTTTCCAATCCATCCGGAGAGGAAGAGGCGAAGAGTGACAGGCTACCGCCGACGAATATCGATACGAGGAATACCTTTTTCCAATTATTCATCATGCATTTCTTTCTTTTCAAAGACCGCCAAAGAATATCCACGCCTCATGAGGAGAGAAAGGATGGCGACCGTGATGATACCTTCCATACACCCGATGGCGATATGCGTCAGGATCATGGCAGGGAGGACGAGAGTGAGTGCCTTAGTTCCGGAGAATACCATCTCCAGAGAAGCACTGATGGCGGCGAAAATAACCGAGAACCACGCCGCGACGAATGCACTTCGCAGAAACCCTTTCTTCTCAGCTTTCCCCCGCATGAGGAATCGGAAGAACGCATATCCGCCAAGCGCGCCGATAATTCCCATATTGAAGGTATTGGCACCGAGCGCGAGTACTCCTCCATCTCCGAACAGAAATGCCTGCGTCGAAAGGACGATGGTCATGACAAGCAATGCCTCGAAGGGTCCGATGATGAGCGCGGCGAGTACTCCCCCGAGGAAATGCCCCGATGTCCCGCCACTTATGGGGAAATTCACCATCTGCGACGAAAAGATGAGCGAGCCGACGGCTGCCATGCGCCACACCTTCTCTTGTCCCATTTTCGATAACCTGCTTTGAAAACTCATATCCGCCCCTCCCTCGAAAGAAGGGAAAGTGGCAAGCTTCCGTTTCAGCACGGGTACTTTCTCGAGAAATCCTTTTCGTACCTTTCGAAATGCGAAGATGACCGCGCCAATCGCCGCTCCCATGAGACTTCCCGCCGCCCCATTATTGAGGAATCCATCCGGTATATGCATATTCCATGAGCATAAAATAACTCCTCCAGTATATCATGAGCATCCGTAAATACTCATCACTCGACATTCGGAATATAGGCGTCGTATCCTTCCTTCTTCATATCTTCCAAGGGGATGAATCGCAGAGCGGCGGAGTTCATGCAATACCGCTTGCCCCCTCGATCGGCCGGCCCATCGGTGAACACATGCCCCAGATGATTATCGCCGTACCTACTCCGTATCTCGGTCCGAGTGCTGAAGAGTCCGTTATCTACTTTCTCGACGACCGCATCACTCTCGATCGGCCGGACGAAGCTCGGCCATCCGGTGCCACTGTCATATTTATCCTTCGATGAATAGAGTGGCTCTCCCGACACGATATCCACATAGATTCCCGCCGCGTGATTGTCATGATATGCATTGTCAAAAGGCTTCTCCGTCCCCTCCTTCTGGGTCACATCATACTGGACATCGGTCAGCGTCGCGCGGAGCTTGGCATCGCTTGGCTTCACGAAATGAGGGAAATCTCCTGGCGTCGATGAAGGAGCCTCTGCGCCATCCTTCCCACCAACGAGTTCTGCCCAACTCTTCCCGCCGAAATACCGCTGGAGAAAGGCATCCCGACCACTCGACTCCCGATACGCGCAATATTTGACGGTATTTTCCTCCGCATAATTCTGATGATATGCTTCTGCAGAATAAAAATTCGTGTACGGAAGCACCCTCACCGCGATCGGTTTCTCGAATACCTTCGCATCATCCAATTCCCGGATGACCCGGTCAGTAATCATCTTCTCCTCTGGTGTTTGAAAAAATATCACTGCCTGATAACTCTCTCCGCGATCATAGAATTGCCCGCCCGCATCGGTCGGATCGATATGCATCAAGTGATACTGCACCAATTTCTCATAGCTCGTTTGTGCATCATCATAGTACACCTCCACCGCCTCCCGATGACCGCTCCGCTCACTGGTGACATCTCCGTAAGTAGGATTCTCCACATGTCCGCCGGCATAGCCCGATACGACTTCCACGACTCCGGGCGCCTTCTGCAAATCCGATTCCGTACACCAAAAACATCCTCCGGCAAAATACGCCCGTTTGTACTTCGACAATTCTTCTGGTGATTTTTTCATATGTTTTTCTGAATTATGACTGAGGCAACTCCGCTTCGGTATGCTCGGAATTTTTATCTCCTCCGAACCGCGAAAATACGAAGCGAAAAAATATATCCCGACGATGACTACGACTCCAAACAGTATCGCTATGTTTCTTCGCGATATATCCATACGATTCATTTTCATTTTCTTCACCGGATGCCCAGACCTCCAGGTGGATGACTACCGAGGAATCTTCATCCGAACCCTCCGCAGTTCAGCATCCATTTCGAGGAAATAGCCGGCGATACAGAAATATCCACCCATCCACGCTATGTTGAGGAGTGTATTCGTCCATGATCCATCGACGATCACGGCCGGACTGAGGCTGTACGCGGTATCGGCGATGAGGTGCGTGAGCATCGCCCCCATAAACCATATCCATTCACGACGCACCGTCCCATCACGGTACTCCCAGACCATGACGAGGAGGACGAGCGAGAGGCCGCCGACGATGAGGTCGCCCACGCTCCAGCTCAGGGTCGCGATATTCGTCAGTATGCTCACATGACTGTCATACCCCTTGGCACCGATGTACCCCACCACTCCCGCTATCGTCGCGAACGCCGTAACGAGGAATGCCAGGAGATGAAAATTCAACTTCTTCCACTGCACTTCAAAGAGATCCGCCTCGAGTATCACTCCTCGTCCGAAGAAAAGGTATCCGATGAAAAAGAAAATATCGGCGAGCGATGGTGAAGCAGGCATTCCTTGCCATGCGAGGAAGAGGAGCATCAATTCACCGAGGAACCACGCGACCGCTCCGAAGAGCATATCCCGGATAACTCTCGCGCGTCTCCCCTCCCAACCGAAATGGCAGAGTGCGATACATCCCGCGACCACCGCGGTAAACGGCGCGATGAGATACGAAATATCATTATTCACGACATTTTCCTTCCCATGATACAGGATGAAGAGCGCTGTTACTCCGGCGAACAGGATTCCGAGCGTCCATTTGAAATTCCACTGCCTCATACGATTATTCTTTTTTGACAATTCCGTATCGAGCCATGACTTCTTCCACCCGCTCCTCTCCGATATATTCCTTCAGCAGTTCCCGGATCGAATCGATGATCACGGTATCATCTTCGGTCGCATAAAAACTGGCATATGACTCCGCCGTCACATCCCCCAGGTAATCGCGGATGAGCCGTATCGCCTTCGGTCTGATTTCACTGATACATTCCATGCTCCTCATTATATCACGCGGAAAAAACGACCGAACCCTCCCACCTATTCGGAGAGGAATGTCCTGATACTCGCCCTCGTTTCAGGAAAATCAAAGATGTCATTATGATGCGCGTGCGGCACCTCCACGAATCTCTTATCGGCAATACCCGTCTCATCGAAAAGCTTCCGCGATGCGGCGATCGGATGCATCTCATCCTCCGAGCCGTGGATCATCATGACTCGCCTCACCCGCGTGTTCCGCATCCACCCGCTACTATCGAAATTTTCCGTGGACAGGAGGGAAATCGGATACATCGGATACATTTTCTCTGCGATACTGTTCAACGAGTAGAAAGGCGAGACGAGAAGGAGCTTCTCCGTATCCCCCAGGGTCGAGTGATAGATCGCGATCGATGTCCCGAGACTCTCTCCAGCGACGATGACATCCGTGAATCCCTGCTCTCTGGCGAAAGCATGGACATGCTCCGCATCCCGAAGGAGGAGCCCGATCGAAGGGCTCCTATCGTCATTCGCATATCCCGTATACTCGACGATGATGGAAGAAAAGCCCGTCGGCAAAACGAAATCCTCCCAATACGCCCGGTCACAGGCCGATCCGCCATTGCCATGATACAGGATGACGACCCTGCGGGCATCGCCACGCTTGTAATACGCTCTCGTACCATTCAGATCGATCCTCTCGCTGTCCGCAAACTGCGGACACGCGTCGAAATCCTGATCACTCGGCGCATAAATGAAATTCTTCTGAAAAACCGTGAGCACAAAACCGAAGCCAACATACACGGCGAACACGATCCGCAACACGCTCCTCAACAACGCCCTTACACTTTCGCCTTCCCACAGCATAGCATTCGATATTCAACCATCCCCATCTGCAAAGGAGATACCCGGAGGACGGCATTTTCTCCATCATCATAGTGATTATATGCCTCCCAAAGAAAAAATGCACTCTCGACAAGCGTATTTTTTACTCCGCCTGCTGAAACACTCTGAGAACCTGTCTAATAAATGCTTAACGATTACTTATAGTAAATCATGCTATTTATTTTTGAACTTCTTACAGAGCAAAGCGACATCGTGAATGTCGCTTTCTTTTATTTTGTAGCCTTGATTATGAAACTTCACCATATCTTCAGGAGAAATACATTGCACAATCTTTCCTTCAATTTTTCCAATTCCAGTAAGAGAAGAGCCTGGATACATTTCCCCATTTTCTTTCGGTCTGTATATACCACTTCCTTCTTCATCAAGAACCACCACACGAACATCAATTTCATTTCCCTTTGCATCTCCTCAGACAAAGTTCCAGAGTCTTCCTTCTTCTGGTCTTACCTCCTGATACCCTTTTTTAGCCGTGACTTCTCGAAACCTGCAAGATTCTTCTCTTCAATGGCGATATCCAGGTCTTTATGAGGATGGGTTTGTTCTTCCAAGAGAGCGTCCACTCCCCACCCACCGTCTATCCATATTTGGGCGCCAAGGTTTTCCAGTTCGTTATACAAACTAAAAGATATTTCTCATTTCTATTCTTGTTGTAGATCAAATATTTCTGGCATACCTATAGATTAGAGCATAAACGATTCTAGCGTTCTACTTCGAGCAGAAAAAAGGGGCAAGCAGAAAAAAGGGCAAGTACCTTTTCTATCTCAAATACTGTCCCCCCGAAAAAAATGTCCCAGAAAAATTTGAACCATCAGATTTTTTTTATCTGAAACAAAAAACGCCCCTGAGAGGTCGCTTTTAACTTTGTGCTCCGCCTGCTGAACAGTATTAGAGCCTCTATACAGGAAGATAAAGCCTCAAAGTTCTACTACTTTGGCTTGAAAAGGTTTATGGAACAAGGCGCGTAAGACTTACCCCACCCCGCTCCTCACTATTTCATTACAGCTTCCGATACCTCGTGCTCCGACCGGCACCGATTCTTTCAATCCTCTCTCCTTTGAGTAGCCTAGTAAGAGCTTGATTGACCGTTGGTCTCGCCACCCCAGTCTTCTCCGAAATTTCTGAGGGTGTGGCTTCTGAAACACCCTGAATATATTCCCAGACAGCCAGTTGCTTCCGGGAAAGGAGCTTCTCTATCTGCTCGCTTTCCATCAGCTCCAGAGCCATTTCGGATTGTTTAAGGAGCGTCGTGAGGAAAAAATCTAACCAGGGAGTGATGTCTTCCTTTTCTGTTCCGAAACTCTTCTGACTTCTTCGTAAAGCGATGTAGTATTTCTCTTTATTGTCCTCAATCAGCTTCTCGTGAGAAACATACGGTGCATAGGCGTAGTCCTTTTTGAGCAAGAGGAGATTCGTCAGGATACGAGAAAGCCTACCATTACCATCCTGAAATGGGTGGACTCTCAAAAACTCCACAATGAAATTGCCAATGATAAGGAGTGGATGGATTTTCTGTTCTTCCAAAGCGGTACATGTGAAACTCACGAGCTCCTGCATCTTCTTCGGCGTGAGATAAGCAGGAGTTGTTTCAAACACTACTCCGATTTCTTTGCCCTCGGCATCGAACATTTTGACCGCGTTTTCCCCTTTCTTATATTCTCCTCGGTGTTGTTCGTCCTTTCCCACATACTTCAAAAGCTCTTTGTGAAAATGCTTGATGGCACTCTCACTGAAAGAAAGGGTTTTCCAGACATCAAAGACATTGCTCAGCAATTCATAATACCCCTGCACTTCCTGCTCATCCCTGCTTTCCCATTTTCCAGGCTTTACGCCTTGAATAAAAGACTCGACTTCTGCATCGGAAAGCTTGGAACCCTCGATACGGGTTGAAGCTCCAGAAGATGTTACGAGAACCGATTTTTTGAGACGAATCAAAATCTGCGGACTGAGTTTCAATCCACCAGTCCACCGCCCCTTTATTTCATCAATTCTGGCTATTTTAGACCAAATTTCTCCTGGTAAAATGGTGAGTCTGGCTTCAAATTGGCTGTTATTCTCCATAATCTTATCTCATGTTACTGCTATATAAGATTATATGAGATTATATGAGATAAGTCAAATCGTATATTCTTTCCATATTTGAAAGTATCCGATTATACAAAAAGATAGCCCTGAATGGAAATAAGGTCCTTATTATGGAATATACCGATTCTTTCAAGCTTTTAGTGGAAATCATCAACTTTACCAACGGTTCAAACACTATCCTTCTTGAAAAAGATGTGCCAAAAAAATTTGAACCATCAGATTTTGTTTTATCTAAAACACAAAACGACCCTCATCGGGTCGATTTATGTGATATGCTCCG
>CAYOIM010000034.1:0-9876 GCA_964404075.1 uncultured Bdellovibrionales bacterium
TCCGCCTTCAGCCGATCGGCAAATCTCTGCAATCGCTTCCCGATGACGCCTTTCAAATGCTCATCCGCGAGCGGCTTGAAAAATATGATGGATCCGAATCGATTGAGAAATTCCGGACGGAATATGCCGGCAGTGATGACCGCATCGAGCACTCGTTTCCGAAGGTCGGTCAGGGATGTTTCCGTAATGATCGCATCCCGGATGAGATTCGCGCCGGCATTCGAAGTCGCGATGACGACCATATTGCGGAGATTCACCTTCTGACCGAAGGCATCCGTGAGGTATCCTTCATCGAGTACCTGGAGAAAAAGATCAAGCGCGCGCGGAGAGGATTTCTCGATCTCATCGAGAAGGAGGATACTGTACGGATATTCGCGCGCGAGATCGGCGAGGCGCCCGGTCTCGCCCGTTTCCCTCGAGCCGATGAGCCGCATCACCGCATCCGCACCCTGATACTCGCTCATATCGAGACGGATCATCCGCTCCTCATCATCGAAGACCGCTTCCGCGAGCGCCTTCGCCGTCTCGGTTTTCCCGACACCCGTCGGTCCGAGAAAGAGAAAGCTCCCCATCGGCTTCTTGTCCTCGCCGAGTCCGGATCGATACCGACGGAATGCCTCCGCCACCTGTTTCACCGCTTCCTCCTGGCCGAGGACTCTCCTCGAGAGAATCGCTTCCAATTGAAGCAACTTTCCCCGTTCCTCCGCTCCGATCTCCCCGATCGGCATGCCCGTTTTCATCGAAACGAATTTCTCCACATCCTCCGCGAAGATGAAACGATTCAATGAATGCTCTTTCCAATACAAGATGACTCCCTCGGCCAGATCGATCGCCCGTTCCGGAAACGCCTTCTGCCACTCGTACCGTTTGGAGAGTTCCACAATCTTCCGGTATGCCGCGAAAGTAAAGAGGATCCGCCTCTGCTCGACTGCCTCGAACTTCGCGATGAGTGCACGATAGGTCTCCTCTTCGGTCGGCTCATGGATGATGATCGGTTCGAAATATTTCAGAAGTTCGGCATGCTCGGACACGAAATGCTGATACGCGCTCTGATGCATCGTCCCGATGACCTGGAACGACGGATACTGGAGCATAGCGGAGAAAACCGCTCCGAGCGAGGGTCGGTCATCTTTTTTCTCGAAATACTGATCGAAATTTTCGATAGCAAGGATGATATTGCCCGCAAGCGCCGCTTCGAAACACAACGCCCGCACCGCCGCCTCGCCATCTTCACCCCGTGCCGCCGTATCCGACAATACACGCCCAAGATCGAAGAGGAGAATACGGCATCCGAAGAGCTTTGAGCCCGCGCGATTTTCCCGGATGTGTCGCGCGAGACTGTGGATGAGAGTACGCTTCCCGACGCCCGGCTCCGCGATGAACAATGCATTGGCCTGAGTCGGTCGCTCAAGGACAAGTGCCGCGAGTTCCCGCTCTTCCTCCCGTCCGAAGAAATGCACATCCCGATATTCCGTCGGATCACTCTCGGCAAGATCGATCGAATACGCATCGAGGTGCGGCGTATACGCGTATGTCCAAAAGAGACCGATCGGTCTTGTCTTCATGAGATTCTCACGGGTGAACAGCCTTCCCTTTCGGAGGCGTCGCTGATACCGTTCCCGCTCGAGCGCACACGCCTCCTCGAAATGCTTCGTATGAAGCCCTCTCTCAAACAAGAACGCTTCCCATGCGGATTGGCTTTTCACGACCTCTTTCGGGATTTCCTTCAGGGTCAATCCCACCCGTGCCAATGCGCGTGGAAACCATTTGCGTTTCCGGCGCAGAGGGATTTCTTCAAAAGCGATTTCCTCCTGTTCCCCCTCCGCATACCCAAGAGCCGAAAAAAGCATGCCGATGGCGAAGATACCGCCCACAATAGCCGCAAAGAGAAACAGTCCGTCCAGGAAGAGAAAAAAGCTCACAAACAAAAGAAATGGGAGCACGATCCACACCAGGAGCACGACGATTCCGGTAAAAAATACCAGAAAGAACAGCGTGATGCCGAACGCGATGACGAAGAGACGGGCGATGGATCCGATCATGCGGGAGATGATATTGGAAACCACCGCATTGACCCGGAGAATCGGATGAAATCCCACCCACTGGCGGAAAGTGACATCCCGATGCCACGGAGAAAACAGCGTCCGAAAGAGTCCGAAGATATTCCACTTCCACTCGACAAAGAAGACGCTGTTCGACCAAGCGCGGAACAGCCCACGCAGACCGGACCCATAATGCCACGAAACGAGATTTGTTTTCATTCTTGTGTATTGTCCGCTTGTCTTTCCTCCCCTCCATTGTACCCTACCGGCGCATCCAGAACAAATGGATCATACCCCTTTCCAGCATCGTACAAAAAAAGTGCGGGGGTGGAAAAAAAAGCGAAAAACAGCTACCATACTCTCCATGAAGACATTCCTCTCTTTCATGGTCAGAAACCCTTTTCTCGTATTCGGGAACGGAATGGTTGTCTTTGCCCTGCTTCTCCTCTTCCTCGCGATGGGAGCGGTTTTTCGCCCCGTCTTGATCCAGCCGCTCATCATCATCTTCTCCGTCGGAAGCGTCTTCGCCCTCTTCTCTCTCTGGAAAACACTCCTCCAGACTGAGAAAATCGGATTAACCGTCATTCTCATCTTCACTGTTTGCGGCATTTATTTTTCACATACCGAACCCAGCGTTTTCACGGGACGCGATCAGGGATCCATCGGGATAGCGGCGATCGAACTCGCGAACAACCACCACCTCGCATTTTCACTCCCCCTCGCACACGATTTCTTCACCATCTACGGGGAGGGTACCGCGCTCAACTTCCCCGGATTCTTCTATACGAAGGACGGTGACCTCATCACCCAATTCCCCCTCGGCTATACCGCTTACCTCGCCTCATTTTTTCAAACCTTCGGAATTATCGGCTTCGAAATCGGAAACGGTCTCCTCCTCTTCGCATCACTCCTCACCATCTTCTTCCTCCTCCGGACATTCGCTCCGAAAGTGACCTGGCACGGACTCATTCTTTTTTCCGGCAGTCTCATTCCCCTCTTCCTCTTTCACCTCACGCTCACAGAAAATTTCGCGGTCTTTCTTTTTCTCTTTCTCTCCCTCCGCCTCATGTCGTTTTTCCAGCAGCCGACGAAGGCGAATTATTTCGGCATGCTTCTTCCCGCTCTCTTCTTCCCCTTTGTTCGCATCGAGGGATTCCTCTTCCTCGGCATCACCATATGCGCCATCATCCTCGTCAAAAAAACAAGACGATTCGCTCTGGCCGATCTCCCTACACGGTGCATACTCCCATCCGCTCTCTTCGCCCTCGTACTCCTCGCGAACATTCTCACGAACCAGCCATTCTACCGCGTCATCAGCAAGGCATTCCTCAGGTTATTTGAGGAAAATTCGGGAAGAGAAAGCATGCTTCCTCTTCTCACCCTCCCATCCATCCTCTCTCTCTACGGCCTCCTCGCGGTGTTCATCGCCGGCCTCATCGGAGCTTCCATTCTCCTCCGTTCGAAGCGATGGCTCCTCCTCGTGCCACTTCTCATCGCTCTTCCAACCCTGATCTACCTCATCTCTCCGACAGTTACCCTCGATCACCCATGGATGCTGAGGCGTTTTCTCTTCTCCGTTTTCCCGGCACTCCTCCTCTCGTTCCTGTTCGCCCTCCACTTCCTCATGGAGGAAAAAAAAATTCACGGGATCGCGGCATCCTTCCTCCTGGTATTCCTCATCATCGGACAAATACCGACCTTCTTCGCTTTCCTCACTCCGAAAAGCGTGCTTCCCCTCCTCTCCCAGACCGCATCCTTCGCCAGTCATTTCTCTTCAACCGACCGCATCCTCATCGATCGCGAAGTAACCGGCGATGGCTTCACTATGATAAGCGGTCCGCTCGCGAGTCTCTTTCATATCAATGCGGCTTATTTCTTCAATACGACCGACATGTCGAAGCTCCCCTTTCCTGATGGCGAGACGACCTACCTCCTCATACCGGAAACCAAATTCACTTTTTATCGTGAAAATCTTCCTCTCTTCCATCTCACGCTCCGGCAAACCATGGACTTCGCATCCTATTCGAGAGAAACGCTCCCGCTCTCCTTGCTACAATTTCCCCGCATCATGAATGAACAGCAAAGGGTCATCCTCCTCACGGTCACCCCACGATAACGGAATTATCCGAACAGCCTATGTCATCCCCGCATCCGGCATTTCTCGAGACTCTCCCCATCCCTCCCGAACGAAAGCGTCTCTACGCTTTCCTCCGGGGGCTCCTGTTCATATCGTTCTTCACGATCATGGGCATGCTCGGATACTCCTTCCTCTTTCCCTCCCAGGGTTTCACCATCGACTTCCACAATCCCGACGCCGCGAAAAATACCCTGCTTGATCCGAGGGATATGTCGGGATCGCCGCTCCGAGAAGGATCCGTGAAAAAAAATTCCGTACTCATCGTAAATGGCGGTGCACTCGGCACATTTTCCGATGCTGACATCTCCGTACGGCTCAGAAAACATTCCATGCTCCCGGAAAACATCAGCCTCTCCATCCAGAAAGGATACCGAGCAATGTTCCTTCCCGAAGGCGCGCCGGCGGAATTCCCCGCATGGAATCACCGATCAGGCGATCAGATATTCCGCGTCGACGGCGACATCTACCAGCTCTCCGAAGGAACGCTCTATCGATTCTCGAGCGAGGTTGCGGCTCTCAGTCGAACCGAACCAGACGCCATCATTGACGCGACGAGCGAAATCCTCTCCCGCTATCCGATCGCCGACGAATGGATCGGCTTCCGCCCCGGCACGCTCCTCTCCTTCGCGGACGGAGTCTTCGTCGTCTACAGCGAGACCGAGATCCGACCGATCGGAAGCGCCGAAATTTTCCAAGCGATCGGTTATGATTGGAATGATGTCATTTCTGCCAGCGAAGAAGAAATCGGCTCCTACAAACGCGGAAAAATGATCCTTCCGGGGACACTCCATGCTCCCGGAACGCTCTTTTATACCATTGAAACCGGGGCGTATTTTACGATCGATGAGAAGCATCACCGCCGCCCTATCACTGATCCCTCGCTCCTCTCCTTCTCCCTCCGGCATGCCCATGCGATACCCGTTTCCGAAAAAAGCAGAGAACTCGCCGCCCGTTGCGAACTCAAAGCTCGTGCGCTCTTCCCTCGCGAATATGCTTGCGAATCCCTTCTCCAAGACATATCCGACGACCTCGCGGGCAATGACTACCAATTCACCTTCACGCCGTCGTCCGATATCGATATGGAATCAATCGCCCTGACGCTTGACCGCTCCCCGGAAAAAGGAAATCTCCGGAGCGCGATCAGCCAGCTGAAAACACGCATTCTCAACCGCTATTCCCCACGCTGACACAACCGAAAAAATATGATAGACGGACTCCGAAAAAAATTGGTTGAAGAAGGATACGGGCACATTCTCTATGCCCTCCTCGTCGAAACGGTCATGCTCATGCTCATCGCTTTCGCAGGGCTCTTCACGCTGGAAATGATTCTCCCGGGCATCATCTCCGGCCGCTTCGTTCTCGGCGGACTCTTCATCATCGCTTCGCTGTTCATCTTCTTCGCCGCCTTTCTCGGGAGACAACTTGACATCTCATTTTCCGCAATGCATGCCCGAATGCTCCGCGCACTCCTCATCATCGGGATTTTGTGGACATTCAGCATCCTCACTCTCTCCCTCCTCTCCTTCCCGATCTGGAGTATCCCGATCTTTCTTCTCTCCTTCGGAGCCATAGTCTATCTCACCTTCAAAGAATTCAAAAAATAGCGGTCGTTCTACCATTTGGATAGCATTTCATTTCAACGGTCGCTCCGCTATTGGGGCGGTGCGTCCGCTGAAATGAAATACCTACAATGATTTTTTATTCACTTTTCAAAACTTCGAGTGTCTCCCGCGCACATTTCTCCCACGAGAATTTTTTCACTTGTTCCAATCCGCGAGCGATCATGCTCACACGAAGAGTTTCGTCAGAGAGTACTGCCTCAATTTTTCGAGCCAACTCTTCCGAGTCATTCGCATCGAAATACTGCGCCGCATCCCCACCCACCTCACGGAGACTCGAATTATCTGCCGTGATGACGGGGACACAGGAGGCGAGCGCCTCAAGCACCGGTATGCCGAATCCCTCATAGAGAGACGGGAAGACATATACCGAGGCACCTCGCATGAGATGCCCGAGGTCCCCGAATGCGATCTGCCCCGGCATGATGATGTCATCCCGAAACGGACTTCCCTCCGCTTTCGCGTGCACGCCCTCGGAGAGCCAGGCGTCCCCACCCGCGAGGACGAGTTTCAGATTTTCCATGCCACCCCGCTTCTTCAATACCCCGAAAGCATCGATGAGTACTTCCAAATTTTTCCTCGGCTGTATCGCTCCCGTATAGAGAATATACTCGCCATCGATACCGAGAAATTGCCTCACTCGATCCTCTTCGTTCACATCCCGACCCGCGGAGAAAATTTCCCCATCAAATCCATGATGCACGACCGTGATGGAGGATTCTTTCACGGATGGATACCACTTGAGAATATCCCGCTTCGTCGATTCCGATACCGCGATGAGGTGATCGGCATTTTGTATCGCGAAATCCCCGAGGAGATTGAGCTCGAAGACATCTCGCCTCGGAAAATACTGCGGGAAATACTTATACGCGAGGTCATGCACGGTCACCACCGTCCGCATACCCCCCCTCCGTATGAAGGGGAGATTATGCATCGGCATCCACAGGACATCCGGCGTATAGAAAAAGAGCTCCCAGGCGAACCTCGTCTGCGTCCACAGGAACGGGAAATCCATCGCCTTGATACTGTAATTTTTACAAAGAGGCGGCTCGAGTTCGGGATTGAATGTCGTCCGATGATAGAGGGAAAAGGTATCGTCCGGCGCGAGCGACCCGAAACGCCTGAGCATGTGCAGAATATACACCCGCGTCCCATCGATCCGTTCCGCATCCAGATCCGCCGCCTGTACCGCTATGTTCATATCGCTCGCCGTGTTATATACTCCCTTCTGACTCCCCTATGGTACGATGACTCGATGAAGAACACAAGCATGGATTTCACGACTCCACATTTCGATATCGGCATGGTTTTCGGTGTTTTCGACGGGTTCCATGACGGACACCGGCACTTCCTCAATGGATCCATGAAGCGTTGCGAACAACTGATCGTCGTCGTCACACTCGATGAAGTCGTTGTCATGCTCAAAAACCATCCCCCGAAATATTCCTACGAGGAACGCGCGAAGGCGATAACAGACTTCAATCCCGACCTCATCATCGTGCCAAGCGACTCCACGCTCGGCGGATGGAGCATCCTCGATCGCCATCATCCCGATATGATCTTCCTCGGCTATGACCAGGGCGCCATCGCAAGCGAGATGAGGCGTCTCGGCAGACTATTCATCCGCATCGATTCCCACCATCCGGATACCCTCCACTCCAGCATGCTCAACAACTAAGTTCTTTTGCAATTTTTTAGCATATAAAAACGGCCGTATTTAAAGAATATTTTTTCATAAAACAAAAAACTGGAAACCCAGTTTTTTTCTCTTTCCTATTCTCTCACCTCTATCCGCTCCACTCTCTCCGTCTATTTCTTCAACATCACGGCTTCGAGTGCAGAGATGGTCGCTTCGGCACCCTTATTGTTCGCACCCGTCGAACGGGCAATTGCCTGTTCGAGATTGTTCACCGTCACGACACCAAACGAGATCGGCTTCTCGAATTTCACGGTGAGTTCCATAATTCCCTGCGCCACCGCATGCGCGATGTACTGATCGTGATCCGTCTCACCCTTCACGATCACGCCAAGCGTGACGATGGCATCCGGTTTCTCCTGTGTGAGGAGGGACAAGCATCCGTACGGAATCTCGAAACTCCCTGAGACTCGCGCGACCGAGATATTCTCTTCTGCTACTCCCCATGCCCGAAGCGTCTCCATCGCACCGGAGAGGAGCTCATCCGTGATCTCCGCATAGTAATTCGAGACGACGATACCCACCGTATACTTCGAGGCATCCTTCACTTCCACCACTTCTTTTTCCATTCTTTGCATATTTTCTTGAGAAATTATTACTTCTGCTCCAGCGCATTCACCACATATCGTGCGAGCATGTCCACCTCGATATTCACGGCGTCTCCCTCCGTGAGTACACCGAGATTCGTCTGTTCGAGCGTGTGAGGAATAAGCGCAATATGGAATGCTTCCTTCGTGGTATCGACGACCGTAAGGCTCACGCCATTCACCACGATCGATCCCTTCGGCGCGATATACTTCCCGAATTCTGATGGAAATGAGATGTTCATCTCCTTCGTCTCTCCGAGAACCAATACCATCTCAACCTTCCCGGTCGCATCCACATGTCCCTGGACAATACTCCCGTCAATTCGATCCCGCAAGGTCAGCGACCGTTCGAGATTCGCTATCATCCCTTCCTGAAAACTCCCGACCGTCGTCTTCGCGAGTGTCTCTTGCATATATTCCACTTCGAAAGAATCCTCGTCGAATGCGATGACCGTCGAACACACACCATCCACCGCGATACTCTGTCCGATTGCGAGAACCCATCCCCTCGGTCGTTCCAACCGAACGCGAAGAACATCATTGATCTTCACGACTGATCGTATTTGTGCCGTCACTTGTATGATTCCGGTGAACATGATTATAAAAAGATAATAGATATTGGATACTGGATACTAGATATTCGATGCAGAGATTTTTTACAACGGTCGTTCCGCCTGCGGACGGGAAGGAACTTCTTGAGCGGTTGTTCCGCTTTTGGGGCGGTGCAACCGCTGTTTTTCAATTTGTTATCGATTACTGAAATGAAATCACTTCATAAAAAACTCTCGTACCGACTCCACCGCCCAAGCGATGAATTCCTCCCGTTCGACATCGGATTTGAATCCCTTCGACTCCGCGAGTTTCTCATACAGCGTAACCGTCATCTCCTTTCCATACAGATCGCCGGAAAAATCGAGAAGATGCGACTCGAGGAGCTTCCGATTCTGATTGGCATATACCGCGGCGATGTATTCAGTCCCATCGACGATTGCCTTCCCCGCATAAGTCCCCGAGAAACGATCATCATCCAAGGGAATATTGGCCGTCGGAAAACCGATCGACTTCCCGAGCTCCTGCCCCTTCTTAACGATTCCCGTCCGTACTAAAAGGGGTTGTTTCATATCTTTCAAATTCACCCCTTCACCACCGTCCCTTTGAATTCCGATCCATCGAGATACCGCCCGAGATTCTCGAGATCGGAACCGTCCATGATAGCAACTTCCATCCCCTCCTCCTCGGCCATCTTCGACGCGATCGGATCGAACGGGGCGCTCATCCCCGGATTCCATTCCGTTCCGACGATTTCCCGGAACTCCTTCCAAGTCGCCCGCTCGATTTTCCGCGCATCGGGAAACTCCCGAGGATCCTTATCATACGCATACTCGATATTGGAGAGGTTGATGATGCGTTTCACATCGAGATATTTCCCGAGGAGCACGGCACAGAAATCCGTCGACCGCCCCGGACGCCAGCCGGCCGCGACCAGTATCGGCTCCGGCGCATTGTAGAAATCCTCCAGATCATGCGGATTCGTGTTGATCCGTGGGTGCGCGTATTCACGGAATACCGTACGGATGAAATGCCCGTTGAGACGGGTCGCGTGGATGCCGAGCCAATCTTTGTCATCATCCGTGATCTCCGTCACCTCCGCGGTCGCATCGATATACCGCCTCGCGGTTCGTCCACCGCCGGTCACCAGGATGAACGAATACCCCTTCCCGATAGACGACACGATGAAGTCCTTGAACTTCTGGACGAAGGTCGTATCAATCGCATCCGGCACGAGGAGCGATCC
>CAYOIM010000035.1:0-8961 GCA_964404075.1 uncultured Bdellovibrionales bacterium
CTCAAATATCTCAATCTTCCGCTCCATTTCTGAAATACTCTCGATTTTCACGGTGGCATATTCCTTCGGCAATAACTCCTCGATACGCTTCGGCCATTCGAGAAGAGTGACGCCCTCCGGGTCGCTGATCCACTCCTCAAATCCGATTTCGCGAAACTCCTTCGCGCCGAGGCGATAGGCGTCGGCATGGTAGACACGGCGGATCAGAAGTCCGACTTCCAATTGGAAGTCGGACTTCTTGGAATGCAAGAACTTCTGATCCAGAAACTTCTCAGACTGTGGTAAATCATACTGTTTCATGAGAATGAAGGTCGGGCTCACGAACGGTTTCTCCGCGCCAAGCTCCTCGAGCAATCCCTGGATGAATGTCGTCTTGCCCGCACCGAGATCGCCCTCGAAACAGACGAGTGTTCCGGGTTTCACTTTGTGTGCGAAGTCCCTCCCGACCTCACGGGTTTCCTCGGCGGAGTGAGTGGTAAATGCTTGAGGCATAGAGATCAGCGACTATCGAGCGGTCGTTCCGCTTTTTGAGCGGTGCGACCGCTGATTGAAAGGATCTTATTCACAAATACTAAGCCATAAATCACAAAAATGCCATATTTGACTTCCGCTCCATATCTTGATACCGTACCCTCTTGCTTTATGGCAGTTTTCTCCTCGGTGCTATTGGAATTTGATATTTGGTATTTGAAATTTTCCTAGTATGTCCCTCACGCCCGAACAGCAATTCACCGACCTCCTCAACCGCGCGAAAGAGCCACTTATTCTCATCCCGCGGAATCCCTCTCTCGATATCCTCGCAGGGGCTTTCGCCCTCGGGCACTTCTTCGGGGAGAGGAATTGCCACGCCACCATCGTCGGGGAACAGGTCAGCGAAAAGTCTGTGGCACTCACCTTCCTCGCCCGACCAGAGACGATGCTCGATACACTGACCGGCGCGAGAGAATTCATCCTCGCCTTCAATACCGAGCGCAATCCCATCATCGGCGTACGGAGCGCGCAGGAGGAGAATGAATTCCGTGTCTATGTCACGCCGGAGCACGGCATCATCGACCCGCGCGACTTCTCTTTCGTTCCCGCCCACTTCAAGCACGACCTCGCCATCGTCCTCGGTGCCGCCGACAAGGAAGCGCTCGGCAGAACCTATACCGACAACCCGGACATCTTCTATGAGCTCCCCATCGTGAATATCGACTGCCACGCCGATAACGAGCGATTCGCCCAGGTGAATCTCGTCGATATCACCGCTTCATCGGTATCCGAAATCATCGGAAGAATTTTACTCGAAAATATGAAGAATGGGATCAATCCGATCATCGCCGAATGTCTCTACGCCGGCATCGTCGCCGCCACCGAAAGTTTCCAGAAGCAGAATACCCAGCCGAAAGCACTCGAAGTGAGCGGCAAACTCCTCGACCTCGGCGTCGATCAACAAAAAATCATCCGCGCCCTCTACCGGAACGATTCCCTCGCCCTCCTCAAGCTGTGGGGTCGCGCCATGAGCACGATCCGCGAGAATGCCGCGCTCCACCTGGTCTCGACCACGATCACCGCCGAGGATATCGTCCAGTCCCGCGCCCATCCGGACATCCTCCCCACCGTCCTTTCCCGTATCAAGCGGCATTCCGCGACCGGGCAATACTTCCTCCTGCTCATCCCCGAAATTTCCGGCGGCACCACCGCCTATATCGAGGCGACCAATGTCGATGCGCTCTTCCCCCTCCTCCAAAAACTCATCCCCAGGGAAACCATGGGAGAAACTTTTTCATTCTCGTTTCCGGAGCTCACCCCCGAAGAGACCGAGGAACACATCCTCTCCCTCCTCATGCCAAAAAAGTAACATCTACTCCACGATCGTGGTGTTCGTGTAACATTTCCAAACAGCGGTTCAACCCCTGTTTTTTGTTTCGTGTTTTCTTTCCATCTGGTCTCATCATTTTTTCCTGATATATGCTAAAATGAATGAAAAGAATTGCAAAAAAAATTTCCTCGTTCTCTATTCATCAACTTCGCACTTTCCTGCTTTTCTTTCCTCATCTCTATCATCTAACCTCTTCCTCATATGGTCCAAGTCATCCAAGGCGTACAGAGCGATGATCTCTCGAAAAAAGGAGAGAAACTCGATGAACAGCTCCAAAAAATCAAGACGGCCTCCATCGAAGAGACCGCTTCAAAGCTCGCCGCGGAGTCCGGTCTCGCCTATGCCGACCTCCACCTCTTCCCGATCCTCGCCGAAGATATCCGCCTCGTACCCGAAAAAGATGCAACTGAGTTGCAGATAGTCCTCTTCCAGCAAAGCGGGAAAACGGCTCATTTCGGCATATTGGAGCCAGGAAACGATGCCGCGAGAAACTCCATCCAGACGCTCTGCGAGCGAAACGGCTGGAAGCCGACGCTCCATGTGATCTCGAGGCCGTCCTTCGACAAAGCGATCAGTATCTACCACGACGCCCCACTCATCAAAAGTCTCGACCTCATGCGCGTCTCGCTCACCGGAGCCGACCTCGAGAATTTCGAGAAGAATTTCGGCGTGCTCCTGAACATCGAACACACCTTTCAAAAAGTATCGACCTCGCAAGTTATCGAGACCATCCTCGCCGGAGCGAAGCAGATGCGCGCGAGCGACATCCACCTCGAACCCGAAGAGGAAGCGACGCGCCTGCGCTATCGTATCGACGGTGTCCTCCAGGACATCGGGAAATTTCCGAAGTCGGTCTATCACCTCGCCACCTCGCGCATCAAGATGCTCGGCAAGATGCGCCTCAATGTCCGCGACCGCGCGCAGGACGGTCACTTTTTCATCGACCTCGACGGCAAGCGCATCGACATCCGCGTCAACAGCATCCCGGGAAAATACGGGGAGAGCATCAACATGCGCCTCCTCTCCGCCGACAGCCTCGTCGCGAAAGTGGAAGACCTCGGACTCCGCGGTCTCGCCTACGAAGCCGTACGAACGGAAATCGCGAAACCGCACGGCATGATCCTCAATACCGGTCCCACCGGTTCCGGCAAGACGACGACGCTCTATACCCTCCTCGGGCAGATGAATGAACCCGGCAACAAGATCATCACCATCGAAGACCCGATCGAATACTCGCTCAAAGGCATCGTCCAGACCGAAGTCGCCAAGGGCGGACAGTACACCTTCGCCGATGGTCTCCGCGCCATCGTCCGTCAGGATCCCGACATCATCCTCGTCGGCGAGATCCGCGATGAGGAAACCGCCGAGATCGCGGTGAACGCCGCATTGACCGGACACCTCGTCCTCTCCACCCTCCATGCCAACAGCGCCTCGGCCGCCGTCCCCCGTCTCCTCGAGCTCGGCATGAAGCGGGAACTCATCACCTCATCGGTCAATTGTTTCATCGCGCAGAGGCTCGTCCGCATCCTCTGTGATAATTGCAAGACCTCCTACGAACCGGCGAAAGAGACCGTCGACTCGCTCAAGGAATTGATCGCCATCATCTCACCGAAATCCAAAGTCGACATCCCGAAAGAGATTCCCGTCCTCTGGAAATCCGTCGGATGCGTACAATGCAACATGACCGGATTCCGCGGACGAAAAGGCATCTTCGAAGTCCTCCTCATGTCCCAACCGGTGACCCAGGTGATCAACGATCTCGGTACCGAAGACGCGATCCTCCGCACCGCGCTCGAAGACGGCATGGTCACCATGACGCAGGACGGTATCCTGAAATCGATCGAAGGTCTCACCACGCTCGAGGAAGTATGGCGCGTCGCGGATCAGGCGGACATCCTCCGGGATATTTACAATGAACTCATGCCGAGCGCCCTCTCCCGCTCATCAGTCATCCCGACACCCCTCCTCGAAAAAGTGAAAGCGCATCTCGGCAACTTCACCGATTTCTCTGCGTTTACCAAGGAGCTCCCGCAGAATGAATTCCTGCGCGCGATCTTCGCCGCCGCCCTCCTCCTCCGTGCCGGTGACATCCACCTGGAGCCGACCGACACCGAGGTTCTCGTGCGCCTCCGCATCGACGGCATTCTCCAGACCATCACCACTTTCCCGAAAAATAATTATCCGGGCATCCTCGGTGAAGTGAAGCTCTGGGCCGGTCTGAAATCGGGCGAACAGGCGGGCGTCGTCGATGGACGATTCTCCATCTCCCTCGAAGAGCCATTCGAGCATATCACCAGCATACAGACCGATATCCGTCTCTCCATCATTCTCGGCGGTTTCGGTGAGACCTCCGTCATGCGGCTCCTTTCCAAGAATGCGGTAAAGCTCGAGCTCTCCTCACTCCATATCCGCAAAGAAAGTCTCGCGCGCATCGAGGCCGCCATACGGAAGCCAAACGGGATCATACTCAATACCGGTCCGACCGGTTCCGGCAAAACCACGACGCTCTACAGCATCCTCTCCGGGCTCAACAAGCCCGAGGTGAAGATCATCACCGTCGAAGATCCGATCGAATACCAGATGCCCGGCATCCTCCAAACGCAAGTGAATAATGCGGAGGGGTATTCCTTCGCACAGGCCCTGCGCGCGCTCCTCCGACAAAATCCCGACATCATGATGATCGGTGAAATCCGCGATGAGGAGACCGCGCAGATCGCCGTCCAGGCCGCGATCACCGGTCACCTCGTCCTCTCCACCCTCCATGCCAACAGCGCCGCCGGCGCCATCCCGCGCATGCTCAATATGGGCGTCACCGGAGACGACCTCGCCAATGCCGGCAATTGCTTCATCGCGCAGAGACTTGTGCGACATCTCTGTGAGAATTGTCGCGAGGCAGTCACGCCGAATCCCGAGGAAGCCGAACTCATCGGAAAGTACCTCGCGAAGCTCACTCCCGCCTCCGGCATCGAGAAACCAAGCGCGGAGAAAATCTACAAGGCGAAAGGGTGCGAGAAGTGCAACGGCACGGGGTACACCGGACAGATCGTCCTCTCCGAAGCGCTCACCGTGGATCATGACATCGAGGAACTCATCGCGCGCGGCGCCCTCGCTTCCGAGATAGAGGCAAAGGCGATCGAGAGTGGCATGGTGAGCCTCGCCCAAGATGGCATCCTCGCCGCGCTCGAAGGTCGCACCACCCTCTCCGAAGTGAATCGCGTGACGGAAGAGTGAGACGATGAAATGAAAACGGCCGGTCGTTCTACTTTTTGAGCGGCTTGTCTGTCTACGGCATGGTACGACCGCTGTTTATTTTCTTTAATTGATTTCGCATTCAATATATATGAAGAAAGAGCTCTGGGGACTCCTATTTTCACCCGTATTTGCGCAGTGGAATACTGGTGATTTTGGTGGCTCTGCTATATGTGGCCCGAGTACTACTGATATTGTGATTGCTATTTTATTATTGGTTTTTCTGATGGCTAGCGCTATTATCCTTATTTTCTTTATCACCATGCACTTTCAAAACAAAACAAAGCTCGCTCAAAAGCCTAAACATAAAACAAAAAAAATCATGACCTATGTTCTTATGGGTATTTTAGGGATAGTCGTATGGGTTTTAATTTTTTACCCAACAAGCATATTCTTTTCTCAGGCATGTGCCTGATAATATTTTTCTGAAATTTTCACAAATAAAAACGGGACATTATCAGTGACAAATCCTACTGCGCACGGCGCCCTCACGAGTGTGAATGGTATGACTTACAATGAGGGTGATTTGCTCCATACTTCGTATAGGGCGATTTGTAATAATGGTTCATATATTTTCGATTCATGCGCATTTTATTATCAGCCAGCCACACCTCCAGATGAGCTTGGATGATCTCAAGATTCCTGGGGAAAAGACAGCAATCATGACGACGGGGGATATCATAGGGTGAGTCAACAATGCTCTGTATCGAAACCCAGTCGGACTGAAGACAATGTTCGTTATCCTCACAGAAAAAGTTTTTTCAAGTATTTTTCGGCGGTAACGATATCGCCGAGAGGAAGGGATTGTTCTCTTTTGAGACTTTTTACTATTTGCGTGCTTTTCAATCCATACTTTTCAGAAAAGTACTTCAGATTCTTATCAAGCGAACTATCGGATGATTTCACCTCGATGATCTCCGCCACTTCACCATCTTCTGTCAAGGCAAAGTCCACCTCCTTGCCTTCTTTTGTTCGGATGTAATGAAGTCCGCACCGTATTCCGGTCGCGTCCTCTTTTGCGAAAGAGTGTTTCAGGAGAGAAAGCGCCGTGAAATTTTCAAATGTCGCGCCAGCATCGCCATCGACGAGTCCGGTATCAAAAAAATAAATTTTCGGTTCCTTGAGGATGGCCCTGGCGATATTTTTCGAGTATGGTGTCACGCGAAAAACGATAAAGAGCGCTTCCAAAATCTCAATATATTTTTTGACCGTAAGCGGAGAAATCTGGACATCGAGAGCAATGGAAGAAAAAGAAATCGGTGAACCGACCCTCTGACGCAAAAGTTCGAATATCATCTGAAGAGCGCGAAGGCTATGAACGGTTTCGAAGTCCAAAATATCCGTTCTGATCAATCCATCGACATACTGATTGCGCCACCGAGCGGCATCTTCTTTTGTTTTCGCCAATAGCGGTTCCGGAAATCCCCCTCTTTCAACCAGGTGGTCGAGAGAAATAGCCGGGTTGACATTTTTCAATTCGGCGAGAGAAAACGGCAAGAGCCGATGAACAAAAAATCGTCCGGCAAGTGAGTCTCCCGCTCGCCTGAAAGTATCAAGTCGCGCGCTACCAGTTACCAGTATTTTCATCGTAGATGCCTTCGTATCGAAAACACCCTTCAAATAATTTTTCCAACCCTTCATCTTGTGGAGTTCGTCAAGAACAAGAAGCTCCGTATCATACGGCCATGACTCGCTTTTCATAATGCGGCGGTCTTCGGCTCGATCATAATTAAGATACACCGAATTCTGGAAACATTCGCTGATTTGTCGGGAAAGCCATGTTTTCCCTACTTGGCGAGGTCCGACCAAAAAAACCATCTTCTTCTCGAGGTCATGAATAATTCGCTCTCTCTGAGGTCTGTTCATATATTTTTCGTATATGTCCATTATACATGATAATACAGAAAAGTCAAGACTTTTCGATATTATTTTATCGAAAAGTCTTTTGATACAGTCCTCCACTGAAAAAACTTCCGAATTGCTTGCTTGAACGAGAAAACAAGATGCGGCTAAAAAAACGAGAGTGGCATTGGCATCCTCGCCGCGCTCGAAGGTCGCACCACCCTCTCCGAAGTGAATCGCGTGACGGAAGAGTGAGACGATGAAATGAAAACAGCCGGTCGTTCCGCTTTTGGAGCGGTTCGACCGCTGTTTCCAAAGGGTACATTTGAGGAAGCAAAAAGAGACTTCATCATGAAATCTCTTTTTTATTTGCTTGCAAGAGAGAGAGAGGGAGTAAAATAAAACCAAGAAAAAGTGAGAGCGGTTGTTCCCTATTTTTCACATCGGTCACTCCGCCTGCGGGCGGTGTGTCCGCTGTGATAAAATATCGTCCCCATTGGACAGTTGTGCTTGCTTTTGGAGTAGTGCAACCGCTGTTCGAAAAAATCTCACAAATAAATCAATAACAAAAGTAATCAAAATGTCTATGTCGAACCAATCCCTCGCACAGAAAAGCGTCTACTGGCTGAAAGTCATCTCCCTCGGACTCATCCTGGGACTCGGTATCCAATTCGCCAGGGCATGGACTCCTCCGACAGCCGCTCCTCCGGGAGGGAATGTGAGTGGACCATTGACGACAGGAAATGGGGATCAAACAAAGGTGGGAGGGGATATTTTCCTCTCTGGAGCCGGGAGTCTGTATGCTGGACTCAAAGTAGCAGCTCCGTGGGTTTGCGTCGGGTCTGATTGTCGGAATGCCTGGCCACCAGGAGGAGGAGACAATCTCGGAAATCATACTGCGACGATCGATCTGAACATGAATTCGAAGAAAATTACCAATGTAGGATCGCCGACAATAGGGACAGACGGTGCGAATAAGGATTATGTGGATGGGAAAACAACAATGAAAGTTTTTTCTGGAATAATAACCCCGGGAAATTGTCTTTCGACGTTTGACAGCAGTCATCAGCTCTGTCAAAATTTCTTCACCCAGACTGTTCCATTTCCAAGTGCGTTTACTTCCGCTCCCGATGTCATTGTATCTGTCGGAGCACCGCTAGATCCCGCTGGTTGTACTGGTTTTGCTGGCGATTCGTTTGCTGTCATAAAAGGCTCGGTGACGAAAACGGGGTTTACGGTCTCTTCAGGATATAGTCCCCTTGCCAATTCTGCTTGTGGAGTTGAACATGAAGGGTGGGTGGCGCAACTCTCGGTACATTGGATGGCCATAGGAAATTAATCAGACGATCCCATTGCGCTTGATAGGTGGCGTAAAAGACTAAGACAAAACAAAAAGACTTCAGTAACGGAGTCTTTTTTGTTACGAGAGACACGACTGAAAGAAAAAAACAGAAACCCAGTCGAACTGAAGACAATCCACAGACATAGGAGCCCGCGGGAAGGATCAGCGTCGAGGTACGGCCCAGCATACACCAGCCCGCCCGATCTGGACAAAAAGATCCCATGACTGAAGAGAAAAGATAGTGCCCTCCAGCTGTCTTCAGTTAGACTGGATTTCCATTTGAAATCCTGTCAAACTTTGTCAAAGTGAGTCATATGCCGAGGACACCCCCTCAACACGACCCCGTATACTAGCATAGCTTTGATTTTATGTCAACCCCGTTTCAAATTTCATTCAAAACCACACTCTTGTGGCTTATAAAAGGCATATTACGATGAATCGCGTCAGATACTCATCAAATATTTGAAATCGGGGGCAACAGGTGGTAAAATGAGTTTGTAGAGCCATATTTTTCCATATCTTTCAAATCTCTATTCTAAATTCCATATTCTACATTCTTCATGTTAACCTCTTCCGTCGAACAAAATGAGGATGTCGTTCTCGACAATACCCTCCGACCGCAGACCTTCGCCGAATACATCGGGCAAGAAAAAATAAAAGCAAATCT
>CAYOIM010000036.1:0-8618 GCA_964404075.1 uncultured Bdellovibrionales bacterium
CCTTTCTTCGCATAGGCCTCGAGGAGATTGCCGACATCGATCTTCTTCGGCGACCCCGCGCAAATGAGAGTACGATGGAGGCAGAGGAGATTCTCCACTTCCTGCGTCACCGTTTCCAAATCATGCGATACGAGGATGATGGCGATACCCTGCTCCTCATCGAGCCGCTTGAGGAGCTGATAGAATTTCCCCTGGGTCGAGCTGTCCACGCCCGTCAATGGCTCATCGAGAATGAGGAGTTCTGGTCGTGTGAGGAGCGCCCGCGCGATGAAGACCCTCTGCCGCTCCCCACCGGAAAGTTCCCCGATTTTCCGTTCCGATAAATGGCTTATTTCAGCCAAATATAGAGCCTCATCGAGTGTTCGGAGTTCCATGCCCCGTTTCATCCAGAATCCCCAGGGAGTGGAAAATGCCTCCGTCCCGCTCCCGACCACCTCCCGCACCGTCGCGGGGAATACATCTTCTTCTCGGAAAACATTCTGCGGTACATAGCCGACCTTGTGCCAATCGCGAAATGCAGAAAGCGGTGTCTCGAACAATCGCACTTCGCCCTTCTCCGGTGTAAGGAGTCCGAGGAGTACCTTGAGGAGCGTCGTCTTGCCACTCCCATTACCACCGATGAGTCCGGTGTATTCCCCTCCCCGGACTCGGAATGTCACATCCTCGAGCGCGCTCAAGGGAGCTCCCGGATAGCGGAAGGTCACATGATCGCATTCGACGATGAGTTTTCCGTGACTTTTCATACTACTGACATTCTAGCGCCTTTCGGAGGGTTATCCAATTCGCATTCATGACCGTGAAATAATTTTCCCCCCGAGCGAGATCGTCCGGGAAGAGACCCTCGATCGGATTCAGTATCAGCGTCTCGGCAGAGATTTCTTTTCGTATCGTCGTCGCTATGTCCGCATTTCCGAATGGTTCACTCAAAATGAATCGGATGTTCTTTTCTTTCATGAACCGTATCACCGCCGCGAGCTCGCCGGCGGACACCTCCCGCTCCGGATCGATACCCACGATCGACCGCACCCCGAAACCATACCGCTTGGCGAGATACGAGAAAGCATTATGCGAAACGATCACCGTATCCAAACGGCACCGATCACCGGACAGTGATTGAAAACGGGTATCCAGGGTCGCTATTTCCCTCTCGAAACGCCCGAAGTTCGTCCGATAGATGGTCGCATGTGCCGGATCGATATCGATGAGCCCCTGAAGGATCGCCTCCGCGCTCTTTCGGTAAGCGATCGGGTCCAGCCAGAAATGTGGATCCTGCACGCCTGACTTTCCCCCCTCGCCACCCTCCCCTTCAATCGCATCCAAGAGGTCGATCGACCGGGCAAGCACGATGACCCGAACGCCCTTCCCGGTGAGATCTCCTTCCAATCTCTCCGCCCACCGATCGACTCCCGCGCCATTCATGATGACGAGCCTGGATCGATACATATCAGAAACATCGCGCAGTGACGGATCGAAGTCATGCGGCTCGACCCCCGGTGGCACGACCGTCTTCACGGAGACCATGTCCCCTCCGATCCGTTCCGCGAGAAATGCGACCGGATACAACGAAGCGGTTACCGGTATGCGAGTATCGATCGGTTCTGCTGGACGCGTACTCCAAAAAATCCCCCCGAGGAGGAGGAGTACGCCCAGAACAATAGACATGTTTTTTTTCATATTCAGAATAATTGCAACAGAATGCCACCACTCAAACGGTCGCACCGCTCCAGAAGCGGAACGACCGCTTGCGATATCCTATCCACATCGCTTGCAGACACCGAACAGTTCGAGCGAATGATATTCGACATGGAACCCCCGCCGCTTAAGACGCTTCTCTTCTTTCTTCAGCACCGATTCATCCGGCACCCAATCCGTCACCCGGTCGCACGAGAGACAAACGAGGTGATGGTGATGCTTCGAAGCGAGTTCGTAATACTTTTTCTCACCGGACAGGAGCACTTCCCGTATCACCCCGAGCGAGAGGAGGAGTTCCAGCTTCCGGTACACCGTCACCTTGTCGATCGCGACTTTGCGACCGGCGAGATTTCCGAGTATATCCGAAACCGGCATCGGACCGGGAGCCGCATGGAACACCGAAAGAATCGTCCGGATCGACGGCGTCATGCGCGGAACCATCGACGCGACCGATGAGAGCACCTCATCGAAATTTTTTTGTTGCATCCCCATATGCCTTCATGTTAATGCAACTCAGTTGCATTTGTCAAGAAAGGGGGGAAAGGGCTATACTCAAAGGAGAAAAAACCATCTTCCCATACTATGGATACACCCGGCATCACGCTCGAAGACATCCTCTCCGCCGCACCGAAACCGTTTTCCGCGAATGACAAAAAACGCATCGGGGAGGCATTGGAGTTCGCACAGAAAGCCCATGAGGGTCAGATTCGGCGATCCGGAGCCCCCTATGTGACCCACACCGTCGCCACCGCGCATATCCTCGCCGGTATCGGTATGGATGCCTCCACCGTCATCGCCGGTCTCATTCATGATATTCCCGAAGATACCGCCGTCCCCCTCTCGGAAATCGAGGCGAAATTCGGACCGACCGTCACCCATATCGTCGACGGCATCACCAAACTCGGCAAAATAAAACTGCGCGGTTCGAGAGAAGAATACTTTCTCGAAAATCTCCGCAAGATGTTCCTCGCCATGGCGGAAGATATCCGCGTCGTCATCGTCAAGCTCGCCGATCGTCTCCATAATATGCAGACGCTCGACGCGCTCCCGAAAGACAAACAGCTCCGCATCGCGCAGGAAACCATGGATGTCTATGCTCCGATCGCCAATCGTCTCGGCATCGGGGAAATCAAGGGCGAATTGGAGGATCTCGCCTTCAAATACCTCGATCCGAAAAACTACACGCTCACCAAGGATATTTCCGACACTTCCCTTCGCGAAGGTCAGGCGGACATCGATCATATCGTCGAACTCTTCCAGAAGGAACTGAAGGAAGAGAAGATCCGCACCATCGCGGTGAGCGGACGGAAGAAACACCTCTATCGGCTCTTCCTCAAGTTGAAAACGCATGACATGGATATCAAAAGGGTCTACGATACCATCGCCATCCGTATCATCGTCCCTTCGATCGCTGATTGCTATGAGGCGCTCGGCATCGTCCACAAACGCTACCGACCGCTCGTCGGTCGCATCAAAGACTATATCTCCCTCCCGAAACCGAACGGCTACCAATCCCTCCACACGAGTATCTTCGGACCGGATGGTCGTATCCTCGAAGTGCAGATCCGTACGCAAAAGATGGATACCGAAGCGGAGTATGGTATCGCCGCCCACTGGATCTATACCGAAGAAGAGCGCAAGGGATGGAGAGATCTCTTCATGAGAAAAAAAACCGAGACCGTCAATCCGACCAAGGATCTCACCTGGGTACGACAGCTCCAGGAATGGCAACACGAGATCGGACGCGACGACGAAGAGTTCCTCGAAGGATTGAAGATCGATTTCTTCAAAAATCACATCTTCGCCTTCACCCCGAAGGGCGACATCATCGACCTCCCCGAAGATGCGACCCCGATCGACTTCGCGTATGCCATCCATTCGGAGATCGGACACCGCGCCACGGGGGCGAAGGTCGAGGGGAAGATGGTCCCCTTCGACTACAAGATAAAGAACGGCGAGCGAGTGGAGATCCTCACGACTCGCGACAAGAAAAAGCCGAGTCACGACTGGCTCTCATTCGTGAAGACCAGCAATGCCAAATCGCATATCCGTCACGCCCTGCGGAAGGAAACCTTCAGAGCATAAGCCTCGATGTTTTTCAACGGTCGCTCCGCTTCTGGAGCGGTGCGTCCGCTAAAAAATACATTCACTCTCCATCTCCCATCGAGAGAGTATCCGCTTCCGGATACCTCTTTTCAACGCGCACCTTCTCCATACCGATGCGCGCGGCCTTCTTTGCGGATATTCTTTTCCCCGTACTGATACGGTAATAGGTGATGATGGCGCTTGATTCATCGGCGAGATGAACATCTGGATCGGGAATAGCTTTCGTATACGCGAGAAACGGCTCTGCGGGAGAAACCGCGAGGAGCTGATCGACGATGCCACGCCAAATGGGTGCCGCGACGAAGACGCCATCCGCTCCGGAGCGCATCGGGCGATGATCATTGTTCCCCGCCCACACCCCGAGGGCGAAATCCCTCGTGTATCCGATCGTCCACGCATCACGGAAATCCTGCGAGGTTCCCGTCTTCGCCGCGACGAAACTCCCCGGGAAACTAAGCGGCGAATGCGCTCCGAATATCATCGTCCTCGCCTCATTATCCGACAGGATGGAACTTATCTTGCGCGCGGTCTCACTGCTAACCGCAAAACGAGCATCCGTCACCGATTGAAACAATTCCTCATCATTCTTGGTGACCGAAAGGATGAGTCGCGGCGAGCGATACGCCCCATCGCGAGCGAACACCGAGAACGCGGATACCATGTCGAGCAATTTCACATCGGCCGCTCCGAGGGCGAACGAAAGTCCGAAATGTGTCTGCCCATCGAGCGTCGAGAGTCCGAGATTTTTCGCCATCGCGATGCCCGCAGGAAGACCGATCACGCTGAGCACCTTCACCGCCGGGACATTGAGTGAATTCGCGAGTGCCTGCCGGAGGGTCACCGTACCATGAAATTTCCCATCATAGTTCCTCGGGATATAGGGTGCCCCCGATCCGTCCGCGCCGAAATTCGTAGGGACATCGGTGATCATATTTTCCGGCTGATACCCTCTCTCGAATGCCGCCGAATAGATGATCGGTTTGAATGATGATCCCGGCTGTCTCGGGCGAAGCGTCACATTCACTTCGCCGTCTATACCGGTGTCGAAGAAATTCCGACTCCCGACCATGGCACGCACTTCCCCGGTCGGGACAGAGAGGACGACTGCCGCGGCATTCTCCGCCCGAAAACGACTGTCATTCTCCATCGACTTTTTCGATACGATACCCTCGACCATCACCTGCGTCCCGAGATCGAGTGTCGTCGTCACGCGAAGCCCGCCCCGTCTCACCCGATCCTCTCCATACCAGTCGTTCAACATATCGAGTACCGCGAAAACGAAATGCGGCGCCACGATAGCGTCTTTTCTGGGCAGAACTTTCCCGACCGTATCTATCGCGATCGCCTTCTCATACTGCGTCCCATTGATATATCCCTCATTCCGCATGGCAAGAAGAATATCTCTCTTGCGACGATTGAGCGATGCGATATGTTCTCCGTACGGCGAATAGGTGCTCGTTGCCTTGAGGAGTGCCGAGAGGAGCGCCGCCTCATCTACGGTGAGATCCACCGCCTTCTTGCCAAAAAATGCCTGCGATGCCGCGCCGATACCGGAGACATTATTCCCGTATGAGACGGTATTGAGGTACCGGTCGAGAATCTCCGCCTTGGTATATCGATTTTCGAGCTCGAATGCGATCAATGCTTCCCGTAATTTTCGGTTCACCGTCTTCTCGCGAGATGAAGTGAGATTGCGCGCGAGTTGTTGCGTGATGGTCGATCCCCCCTGAATGATCCTCCCTTCACGCATATTGATCCACAGCGCCCGAAGGATGCCGATCGGATCGACACCGATATGATGGAGGAACCGCCTATCCTCGGTCGCCATCGTGGCGAAACGAACGATATCCGGTATCTCATCATGCGTAAGAATCGTCCGATCTTCATCACCATAGATTTCATAGAGCACCTGCGTCCCGGTCCGGTCATAGATGAACGATGTCTCCGCCTGGGGCGATGACCACACTTTTTCCGCAGATGGAAGCACGCGGAAGGGGGCAAGGAGAAGAAGCGCCGCTGACATCCCCATCAAAAGCCACAGGAAAGTTTTGATCAAAAGTATTTTCTTCATAGCACCTCGGAATGTATCAGAAAAATAGGTGCCACGCAGTAGCATCATCCGCCTGATGCCATCACCCATGCTTCGTATCCGCCATCCAAACTCTCGACTCGCACATCGAGATGAGAAAGATACCGACACGCCATCTCGGAACGCCGACCAGAGCGACACAAGGTGACGATCCGGATATCCCCTTCGCTCCAGTTGAGTTGACGCAATTGTTCGCGCAGTATCTCCGCAAGTTCCTCCTTTGGCAGAACAGAAAGCACCGTCAATGAAAGCGGAACATAATTCATCGGAGGATCCTCGAAATACGGCTCATCCGAGACCTCATCAGGCTCACGGACATCGATGAGGAGCATACGCTCTTTCCCTTCTTCCAGGAGATTTTTCAGTGTTTTCGCATCCATGTTTTCAGAGTAACACTTTTCAATCACCGTCGCAAAAAAACAAGCCGTACCAGAATATATCCGATACGGCTCGATACAAACAATCCGCGGGCTAGCTCAGGGCGAGATACACCATGTTCGCAAAGGCATCCCAGCGCTCTTCCCTCTCCGCATATGACGGTCCGGCGAAAAGATGCGGCGGAACGAAGAGCTCCAAGCCTCGATCCGACGACATCAGACTGGCAGGGGGACCAGGATCACCCGCGATCCGAAAAAAGATAATTTCGTCCAGCATGGCGACGGTCATATGCTGTTGGCAGAGATACCGATGAAGCTGGTCATCGAGAATATCCGCCATCACCTGCACATCCCACTCCTTCATGATGGCCAGCGTGTACACCAGCGCCCCACCCGATGCCGGAATGACAGTCACTCCGTTCCTTACCTTTCGCTCATAGAGCTCCACCGAATACAACCCGAAAAACACAGAAATTGATTCGATGAAGGCGAGCCACAAGCGATACCATGCCATATCCTGTATGTTCATGACCTATCCTCCTTCGATTGAGTAAGAACTCCCAAAAGAACTGCTTGGTGGGGATACTACGCTCGAAACCTCTTTTCGTCAATCAGCACGAGATAAGCCCTACTTTTTCGAAAACCTTCTGCATTTTCTTCACCGCGATTGGACGAATCTTTTCTCTCCCTTCCGCGAGAATTTTGAGCACCTCCTCATCCGAAAGAATAGCGACCTTTTCCTGAAGCGGTATGAGGAAGGCGATAATCACTTCCCCGAGATCCTTCTTGAAATCACCATAGCCCTTGCCTATATACATCTCAACAATTTCTTCCGAAGTTTTTCCTGAAAACAATGTGTAGATATTGATGAGGTTTCTCAATGCCGGCTTGTCATCGCTGTAGGCGATTTCACTTCCGCTATCCGTCACCGCCTTCATAATTTTTTTCCGAACCTGATCCGGCGTATCAGAAAGCGCAATATAATTATATTCTGAGCCTGCCGACTTCGACATTTTCTTGCTCGGATCATCGAGCCCCATGATGAGCGCGCCCTCCTTCGAAACTTTCCCCTCGGGGATAACGAAGGTCTCACCGAATTTCTTATTGAACCGTTCCGCGAGCGTCCTCGTCAATTCGATATGTTGCATTTGATCCTTCCCCACTGGGACGACGACCGTATCATACAGCAAGATATCCGCCGCCATGAGCACCGGATAATCGAAAAGACCAACACCAACAGAATTAAATT
This sequence comes from uncultured Bdellovibrionales bacterium, assembly GCA_964404075.1. Classification (GTDB taxonomy): domain Bacteria; phylum Patescibacteriota; class Minisyncoccia; order Moranbacterales; family UBA1568; genus CAYTED01. Next base: position 7,514 of record CAYOIM010000036.1, read on the forward strand.
GTTCAATTGTTGTCAAAGATAACGCCGCAATTGCTTCCGCACTACTATCCTTTTCATTCACCACCGATGAAATTAGTTTTGCTATTTTTTCTTTAATATCATCAAGCGAATCATCTTTCTTAATCTCTCTAACAACAGAAGATATTCTCTCTAAAGCATCAAAATTAACAAGTGCCTTACTCTTAAACTGCGTCATCTTTGTCAGATCGCCATTCTTGGTAATCGTATTCAGAATCCATGCGAGTTCGGCATGCTCTTTCACTTGCGACTGGATAAACATCGTCGACTTCGTTGGGTCAATGCCAGAAGCGAGGTAGATTTTGGCGACTTCCAAGGTTTTCTTGCGAAGCTCCGACGGATCCTGCGGCACCGTGATAGCATGCAGATCCACGATACAGAAAATCGCCTCATACTCGTCCTGAAGCTCTTGCCATTGCCGAATCGCCCCGAGATAATTCCCGATGTGCAGATTTCCCGACGGTTGTATACCTGAAAATATCCTTTTTCGAGCCATAATAATAACATGAGCGCTTCTTCATTCTAACGGAAACATCACTCTCCCACAATCACTTCAAGCGATTATTGATGAAGAGGAGCACGAGGAGCGGCACAGCCATCCAGACGATCTCGGCGATCGGTGTCGCGAAGAGACCGTACACCGGAAGGGATATATAGGAAAGCGCGACCTTCTGCGGAAGGAGCGAGAACACCGTGCTCACGAAAAATCCCGTGACGAGGACGCTCATCACGAAGAGTCGCCAGAAGAAATCCGTCCCGGCGCTCGCAATATGCACATCGAACAGCCGATTATCGATGGCCGTGAGGAACAGCACGATAACGAAGAAGGCGATGAGCTGACCATACACGGAAAAATCGAGGAACCCTGAAGAGAGCACTCCCACGAAAGCGAGCGCGATATAGGTATTGATGAGGATATTGATGAGTTTCCACCGCCCGAAGAGGAACCCCACTCCCAAGCTCAGCAGGATGAAGACGAGAAGGAAAGAAACATCCCCCGCCGACTTGCCCAGTGATGAGAAAACCGCCAATAACGCATCCATAGCTCTCCTACGGTACCATTTCCGTTCTGGGATTGTCAAAAAGG
>CAYOIM010000037.1:0-7950 GCA_964404075.1 uncultured Bdellovibrionales bacterium
AGATCGTCGATGATCCAAAAAGAAGCCTGAAATCCCTGCACTCCGACCGGCATTTCGCGGAGCGTGATTGCTTGCGCAACAATCTTCTTCGGATCGATATCCGCTCCTGATCCATGCGGAATCAGCGTATGGGTCAAAATTTTCTTCTTTCGCTTCACATTTCGCAACGCCGCATCGAAATTCTCCGAATATATCTTCGTATAATTCGCGGCTCCCGGAGTATCCAGGGTCAGGATGAGTGTTCCATCTTTCATGGTCACCATCGTCTTTTCGATGAACGCCTTGATCGCGATCTTGGTATCGAAAATCTTCGCCTCCGGAAAGTCAGCCTCGCTTCGATAAAAATCAGAGAGAAGCCCCTTTAATTCCCTCGCGATAACGATTCGATTCTCGAAGATCCGTTCGATCGTATTCGGAGACTCGATCCAATACCATGTTTTTCCACGATGCACATGCGAAGAGACATATCCACTCCTCCCCAACTGTTGCAAAATACTCGCCGCAGTCGTCCGCGGGAGACCGGCTTTCTTCGCTATTTTCACCACAGGAGATTCACCGAGCTGTGTCAGCGCGATATAGATTGCGATTTCATTATCGCTGAATTCGAGGCTTTTCAACGCTTGTTTGATTTCTTTCAGCATACTCTTTGGTCACTGCATCCTATCGCAGGCAAGGATAAATATCAAGAAAAAAGACCGTGGCGAACATTCTCGCTACGGTCCTAACCGCTTCACAACGGCCGGAGCCTGTCTTCCAGGTTTGCAAGAGAAGCTTGCAAGTTACGGCTGGCCTGCCACTCACATGCTCTCCGAAAAAACGGCGTGTGGAAAATTTCTGATCGAAAGAGAAACATCCGCAGAATCTGCGCCCTCCCAATACAATACGCCTCCTCAGGAACAAATCCGTATTCGAACCGAATCCCGGCATCATATCGATCAAAATCAATCTGTGATGCTCCTAACACCGAAATATCGATATCGAGGAGTATCCGCGTATCCCGATTCCGAATGACCGTCACATGCTTGGTGAGATGAATCATGCGACTCATGACACCGACGAATGCACGCGAGGCGCCGGTACCGGCGAGGAGCTTCTGCATGAGATCTGCACTTCGCTTTTCATTGTCGCCACGACGCGGATCATACACGATATCATGGAACCAGAGCGCGCCCTCCACCGCCAAAGGATTTTGCATCTTGCGCCATATAAGGTCGAATTGATCGAGACAATAGAGCAGATGACCCAGAGTGTGATACGAACGATGTGACTCCGAATACCGTCGCTCAATCACTCGATACACCGGGAGCGGATTCCCCCGGAAGCCACCTCGCTTCCACCAATTTTGAAACCGAAACTGCAATGCATAATTCTGTTTCATGATATCTTTCTCCAATTGACAATAATATACAATTGTGGTAATTTCACCCTTCGCAGTTCCTTCCACGAACACCCTACAGAGGAGCAGGAAATGAGTCAAAGGAAAGTGCGGTACCCGGAAATGGCCTATATCGGTCGATTCAATCCGCAGCATCTCGGCCATGAGGCCATGATCCAAATGATGCTCGAGATGAGTGAACGCTCCATCCTTTTCATCGGAAGTGCCACACACCCGCGCTCGCTGCGACACTTCTTCGATTACCCACAACGGGCGAGTTTCTTGAAGCGAGTGTTTCCGAATCTTCGAGTACTTCCACTCCCCGACTTCAACAACAATGCCGCATGGCTCACAGCCATCAATGACATGCTCTCGGCCATCGGCTTCGATCCCAAGGAAACCGTATTCATGGGTGGTTGCCGGGAAGAAATTTCCGTCCTCGTCGAAGAGGGACATAAACCTCACCATATCGTCGATCGCTTCTCCGGTCGGAAGACCAAGAAAGTTTCGGCGACCGAAGTGCGCAATGCACTCCTGATGCGGCAATTCCCCAAACTCCGGCGAATGATTAATCCGGTCATCTATGATGAAGTCGTGGCGGCCTGGGAAACTGGATTGGAGGAATTCAAGAAGCAGTGAACAAGAAAAGCGGCACCCCTGAGATTCCAGGATGTGCCGCGTTTTTATTTGCTTTTTTTCTTCACTTAGTCATCAAGCAGGGATCGTGTCCCATTCGCACGCGAACCCGATGCATCCGGAGGAGAGAGGAGTTTGGTTACCCCGCCCCTCCTGACAATCGCGAGCGTCTTGTGGACATTCGCTATATTGTCACGGCCGTGCGGCAGACCGACCTGACGCTTCGTGAGATCAATATCGAATTCACGATCCTTCCCCACCTTGCCAGCCATCACCCCGAGGAGCACATCGACGATCCGTCGTGCATCATCGAGGATGAGGACCTGCTCGCGACCGAGCATCCCTCGCCACCATTCTGGCGCTATGGGATGACTGTAGGTCTTCGTATCGCATACTACCGCATACACATCCGCGGAGACCGAGAGCCGAGCGAGGACATCCTTTGTCTTCACGAGTTCGCGATTCACCGGAACACCGAGAAGTCGATCCACCTGACCCGCATCGACCGTGTCATACCCCGCCTCATCGGTGATGAAGAAGGCGAAGACATTTTGCGCCGATCTGGTATCGATGCGTTCGACCAGATGATAGGCGACGAGCTCATGTGACTCCCGTTGTGCCTGTCGCCCGTTTCCGCCACCTTCGCGCTCGAGTGAAGCGAGAATAGCATCGAGATCCGACCCCCTTGCAAATCGTCCGACCTGAATCGGATAGCGATCTGAACCGCTCGCATCACCATGTGCGATGAAGAGCACCTCCACATCATCCGACCCGAAATACCTGACGAGATCGACATAGAGGAGAGGAAGTCGCTTAAAAATTTCTTGCGGCCACTCACACATAGATCCCGTCACATCAAGCGACACTATGACGACATTCGCGGCAATACTCGACAGCACCCCCTTGCCGTTCGGAATGACCCTTGCGCCGAGCTTCGTCGCAAAGGCATCGATCTTCCGACTCTTTCCATCATTCGGATCGAATCCGATATCGATTCGTTTCGCTCCACCCGCATATGCATCTTTCGCCGGGGCGAAATCATCCGGGCGATGCACTCTCGTGCCACCGCCTACCACATCTGCCTTCACCCATCCGAATGCACCGCTCATGATATGCTCCTCTCACGAAGTTTGAACAACTCGATTGTTTCCGTCCGACCGAAAATGCGTCGGCGGATATCCGTCAAAGCGCGACTCACTGCTCGCGCATCCTGTGGTCGGGCGAGCGGATCCTTCCGAATCATCGCCCGTATGCACTCCGCAAATTCGCGGTGCATATCTCTCGGTATCGTCCCCGCATGAGGATCACCCCCCGCGAGAAAAATTGCCGTCTTCCCCAATGAATAGATGTCCGAGGCAGGAATCGGAGGGAGACCATTGGCGAATTCCGGTGGCATGTACGCTTCCGTTCCACCCTTTGCGATGGTCTCTCCTGTCGGATTTGCAATCCCGAGACCGAAGTCGACGAGCACTGCATTATGCTCCTCCAAATGAAGGATGATATTCTCCGGCTTCACATCACAATGCACGATGCCCTGAAAATGAAGGTACGATAGCGCATCAAGCGTCCGCTGGAGAATCCATGCGATATGCTCATCATCGATCGGACCTTCACACTCCACTTTCTTCCGAAGATTTTCACCAGCGATGAACGACATCACGATGATCTGTCCGAAGTCCGGTAGCTCGAGATAATCCCGAAGAGCCGGAAGCGAAACATGGTGTACCCGAGCAAGAAGCATGGCCTCTTCGCGGAACAATTTCATATACACCGGGTCGCCTGTCCGTTCCTGCTTGATGCAGGCCGGCATGCCGAGTATCCGATGGCGTCCCGCAAATGTCCGGCCGAAGCTTCCTTCGCCGATCTTCTTCAACACTTCATACTGGCTGATATCCATGATGGATCCCTTCCGATTGCAATGATGGAAAAAGTTCTCGCACCGAATGTGCGAGGGCGTGGAGTGATGCCTCATCTCCGATACGATTCACGAAACGAATGACGGTCCCGTTCCTAGCGAGGGATGCCCTCTCATACAGCGATCGTGCTTTCTCTTCGGCACTCCACTGGAACCGTGATACAGCGACAGCATCTTCCGCAGAAATCGCGCGTATGGAGCGGAATGCCTCCGTATCAGCACTGGAAACGACGATCGAGTTATGATTCGCCCAATGCGACAACCTCATCTCTGCGAACTGCGCCCACTCGACAAGCACGATACCCCGCTTTCCTGAAAGCGCCTCACGATACAATCGTTCGATATGTGGCGCGACCAACAAATGCAGTTCCGATCGTTGCTCCACCGTCGTTTCCGAATCGAATATGCGTCGCTTCAATACATCCCGACGCACACCTCGCCCCTCATCGGTGAGCACATCCTTCCCGAAAAGCTTCGCGATTCCGTCACGAACGGCCTGCGCTCCCAATGAGTCCTCGGCATACAACACCCGTGACAGCGCATCGACATTGATCACTTCCGCCGGTATTCCATTCGAAGTCAATCGCTTGGCCAATTGCTCGGTCACATAAGTCTTCCCACTCGCCTGACACCCGGTCACCGCGACCTTGTACTGTCCGCAAATCCGCTCTTCGAGCAACTGTTTCACGAAAGCCGGTACGAATGGCGTCACATCGACACCACTCTGTACGAAGGCCTTCACGAGCGACGAAGAGATCATCCGATATTCCGGACGAGATTCGAGAAAAACGATGCGGTCCGCGAGTACCGGCAGAATGAGCGCGTGCAATTGCATCTGCTCCTTCTCATACCGGACATCATCCTCATTGCGAATGCCCCGAAATATCACATCACAGTCTTCACGAAGATAGGTATCGACGAGCAGTCCACCAGACTCGATGACACGGATGCCAGGGAGTCCCGACTGCTCGACGGCGAGCGTCGCGATATGCATACGCTCAGCAAGCGAGAAGAGATAGCTCCCCCGCTTCAAATCATTGTTCGCGATAAGCACCACGACGGATGCACACCGCTCCAACGCCCGCGCGATGAGATCAAGGTGCCCGAAGGTTATCGGGTCCGCAGAAAGCGCGACGAGTCCGCGACGATATGACTTCATGATTTCCTCCTCTACTGTTGTCAATGAACATGATCACAGTGTAAGAGATTTCCATTTCCGGTGTGTGGAAAAGAGAGAAAATGAGAAATAGCGCCTGCATCACATCACCATTTATCCCTTCTACAAGGGGAAAAATAAGCATATCGGAAATAAAAAACTGACGAACTTTTTCGTCAGCATGAATATATCCATTCATTAATGCGCTCCAAAAAAAATCACCGCGAGGCTACAGGACATCCACCATCTTCAGTGTTCGATTAGAAAAAGAATAGAGCTTCGCGGGACGGCTCGCGCCTGCCTGTCGCTTCTTCCCTGTCTCCACGACCAATTTCACATCCTGAATTTTTTTCCGGAAATTTCTCTTATCAAGCGGTCGACCGAGGATCGCTTCATACACTTCCTGCAATTCCGACAGGGTGAATTCCTTCGGAAGCAACGCATACCCGATATTCGAATACCCGATCTTCCCGATAAGCCGCTCTCGTGCGAGCTTGATCATCCGGGCGTGATCGAAAGCAAGTGCCGGTAGCCGATCGACATTCTTCCAACCGATCGCCGCATAGTATTCCGTCGTTTTCGGTCGGTATTCCTCGTTACTCACCAATGCAACATACGCGACCGATATGCTCCGCCCGCGCACATCGCGATCCACCTCTCCGAATGTCGCGAGCTGTTCGAGGTAAATTCCGTCGACACCCGCCTTCTCAGACAAAATACGCGAAGCGGCCGCATCCAATGACTCCCTATCCCCCACCAATCCTCCTGGCGCCGCCCATTTCCCTTCATACGAATCAGTGGCGATCTTGATCAAAAGCACATGAAGTGCCCCACGAATGACGGTAAACACCAGTGTATCCACCGCAACCATAATATGCTGTGAAAGGCTCCGACCGAGCTTCTTTGAAATATTGACCATATATGAGGTATTACAATGCCTCAAGTGTACGCTCTTTCATACCTTTGCGTCAATCAAACACGAAGAGTTCACTTTGGAAACCGAGAGAAAATATCCGCACCAGATGCGATGAGATTTTCACAAAGCTTGATCGCTTTTTTCAATCGCTCCTCGCGAGCTCCCGACAGAAGCACATACGGAATACCCTCTGACTCAAGCACTTCACGGAACCGCCCCTGCATCGCATGACGAATATGTTCGCCATCTCTCAATCCATCCTGCTCGAACGGAATCTCATCGCCCGTCAGGATGACGAGGTCGTAGTGACGGCGTTTGGCGATGGCATCTACCGAGAGATCGGGATGTCCGAGATACCGTTCATGCCAAAGCCTCGTCGCCCAGGCATTCGTATCACAGATAAGGAGCTTGTCTGCAAAACGAGCCAACTCATCCTCCAGATCATTCTGAGTCTTCGCGATATGCACGAATTCCTCCGTCTCCCAAGCAGTATCCGAGGTCGTCTTCCCCTCCGAATAGAATCGTCCGAACTCCGGCACCCATACGGTATGAAAATGTTGCGCCAATGCACGCGCGAGCGTCGTCGTTCCGGTAGATTCCGCTCCGAGTATCGCGATGCGTGAGACGAGACTTGCCCGCACCGGCTTGCTCAAAAATTCCCAGACACGGTATGGGTTCTCGCGCACTTTCGTCCCGGAAATCGGAATGGTCGTGCGCTCTTTGTCCACCAAGAAATGCTTCGCACCGAGAAACTGCGCATAGGCCGTACCATAATCTTCCGAAGAAAATATGGTATCCGGAGCATATCCGAGGATGTCAATCGTATACTCTGCCCAGAGCTTCGAATCATCATCATTCTCGATATCCCGCACGACGCGAACATCCACCTGCGGAAACATTTCCCGAATCCAATTCGCGCGTTCTTCCCCAGGGAATACCTGCGTCGAGCGATCCACCACGAGCACAACCACCTGATCCGAGTACTTGAGAGCGGTCTTGATGAGATATGCGTGTCCCGAATGAAACGGGTAGAATTTCCCCACGACGAGTCCTTTCTTCATATGACGGCCACCCCCTCCCCAGAAAGCGTCAGAGCATTCCGCTCTTCTCGTAATTCCTTTTTCCATGACAGAAGCCCCTTCGTCGCAAGGACGAGGAAGATGAAGTAGAGCAGTGCGACGAACTTCACTTCCTTCTCATTGTAAAGCCACACGCCGATCACATCGATGAGTATCCAGAGATACCAATTCTCGACGCGTCGGAGAATAAGCAGGATCTGCGCCGCAAAGGCCGCTACCGTCGTAAATGCATCGAGATACGGGAATGATGCCGGCTCTGGGAACCACGATGGGATGAGTATATCAGCCCGTGCCATGAAGGCACCGAGGAGTATCGTCCCGAGGGCAATTCCACTTATCGTGAAGAATATTTCCCTCTTCGTGGAACGGACAACTTCCAATCCGTCACCATCCGCATCAGGATTCCTCCTCCTCAATTTCTCCCACGCGATCAATCCCCACACCCCCGTTGCGAGATAATAGCCCTGCTCGAGAAAGTCCGAGTACAACTGAATCTGATAAAACAACATACCAAAGAGGATCACCGCGAGGATACCGACCGGCCAGTTCCAAATACTCTTCCGCGTCGTCAGCCACACGCACCAGATATTGAGTATCGTCCCGAAAAACTCGAGGTAACTCATCGGGTAATCCCACACCGTAAAGAAAATAGTATTGATATCAAATAATGAAGAAATCATAGTGTCGTGTCGATTAGAGAAATTAACGCCCCCCCTCCCCTCTCCCACCCTGCCTCGTGCAGTATGTGTATTATCTACACTAATTACTGAATAAGTATTCCGATATGCCATCAATTCTGGACATACCGGACTCTCCCCTCCTGGCACTTCGACCATCGTACCTTCTCCCTTATTTATTGTAGTATATACACTA
>CAYOIM010000038.1:0-5276 GCA_964404075.1 uncultured Bdellovibrionales bacterium
TCTCAAATCTCATGTCGAGTATAAAATTTCATCATTTCGAGCGAAAATTTTGAAAATTGAGGAGGAATATCGAGATATTCCGACAAGATTTTCGAGATTTGTAGCTGAAATGATGGAGTTTTAGCCGACAAGTATCAATAATTTTTCTTTTTGTATTGATACGGTGAGATTTGAGATAGATACTGAGATGCCGAGAGCCTCTCTCGATCCCGATGGGATCTCAAAGCGGAAGAGTCCGGAGGAACTCCCGCAACTTCTCTCCCACCTCGGGATGCTTTAGACCGAAATGAATCGTCGTCTTCAGAAAATTGAACTTATCTCCGGTGTCGAGCCACTCTCCCTCGAGCATGCGCCCATAGATCGGCCGATCATTCCGGAGCATGATGTCGAACGCATCGGCGAGGCGGATCTCGCCCGACTTTCCGGAGCTCATCGTCGCGAGCGTATCGAAGACTTCCTTCGTGATGATGTACTTCCCCACCGCGACCGCCGTCGATGGCGCTTCCTCCGGCGACGGCTTCTCGACGATACTCCGTACCCTCACATTCCGTTCATCCACCTTGTCCCCGTCGATCACGCCGAATTTCGATACCTCGCTCCGTTCCACCTCGGAAAGTCCGATGACCGGCGAACGGAATTTCTCGTACGATTCGACGAGCTGTTTCGATGCCGGTGTCGCGCTATCATAGATGCAATCACCGAAAATGATGAGCACGGATTCGTCGTCATCGACGAGATGCGCCGCCTGGAGAATCGCATGCCCGTCGCCGAGCGGTACCGGTTGCCGCACATAAGAGAACTTCGCGAGCGTCGATATTTTCTGCACGACGCCGAGGAGATCATGCTTGTTCTTCTCTACCAAAGTGTCCTCCAATTCGTACGAAACATCGAAATGATCCTCGATGGCTCGCTTGCCGCGACCCGTGACGAAGATGATCTCTTCGATACCCGATGCGACCGCTTCCTCGACGAGGTACTGCACCACCGGCTTGTCCACGATGGGGAGCATCTCCTTCGGCTGTGCCTTGGTCGCGGGGAGGAATCGCGTCCCGAATCCCGCCACCGGGATGATCGCCTTCTTCACCTTCGGAAAATTCGAAGTCATATTGCTTACACCTTTTAATATTCACCTTTTTATGGTACCAAAAATGACTCATGTTTGCACGGTTGACAACAAGATATAAAAGTGTTTATATGAGGATAGTTATTTTCTGCCTTTTCCAGGGCAAACCACAAGGAGACCACGCTCATGGGCGCGAATCAACAACACAAAACAGGAAAATTTACAGATGAAAGGGGTGGCGGGAGTCCCATCACTTCATCACACAGCCTCGATTACGGCCAATTGACCATCATCATTAATGCAAGTGAGATGCGTTCAATGACGGCAGTATCACCACCATCCTGCAGTTCTGTTCAACCAAGTTTCTATGTAAACCCAGACGGAACACTGCGCCCTGCCAATGGAAACTGAATACAAAGCAAAAATCCCCGCATGACTGTAAACATGGTCACGCGGGGATTTTTTTATAACATTTCATTGACACACCTCAACGAATTGAAACCATCTTTTTAAACCCAATGCTGAACTCCGCGATCGCGTCATTGACAATGGAATGGAACTTCTTCGTAATACCCTGCTCCCGAACGAAGAGTGCCGAATCGAGGAGCGCGTCCGGCGTACCGGTATCGAACCATCCTCCACTTATCTTCCGGACATCCAGCGCTCCGTCCGCGAGATATGCAAGGTGGAGTCCCGTGATCTCGATCTCACCGCGCTCCGACGGAGAGAGTCCCTTGGCAATCTCCGGCGCGCGCCCATCGAAGATATAGATGCCCGGAATGGCATACGGACTCTTCGGTACCCGTGGCTTCTCCTCGATGGAAATCACTTTCCCCTCGCCGTCGAACTCCACCACGCCGAACCGCTCCGGGTCGATCACTTCCTTCGCGAAGATTCTCCCGCCGGCTTCGAAGGACTGTATCGCCAAAGTAAAATCATCCTCGAAGATATTGTCTCCGAGTATCATGGTCGATGATCCGCCATCGATGAAATCCTCACCGAGAATGTACGCATCAGCGAGTCCTCTCGGCTTCTTCTGCACCATGAAGGAAATCGTGATCCCATGACTCCGGAAGAGTGATCCCAGGAGATTGAGAAAATGCCCCGAGTATTCCGGCGCGACGATGATGAGGATATCCCGGATACCCGCGGTGATGAGGGTATTCAGGGGATAAAAAATCATCGGCCGATCATAGACCGGGAGGAGCTGTTTCGAAGTGACGGCAGTGGATGGCAGGAGCCTCGTACCCGTGCCACCTGCCAATATTATCCCCTTCATAATTTCTCTCCATTACTTATAAAGAGGGAATTTCTTACACAGCATGTGTATCTCCTTACGCAACTGGTTATGTAACTTCACATCGCTCTTGTTCTTCCATGCCGTATCGATGATGCGCGCGATTATTTTCACTTCGCGTTCTTTCATCCCGCGCGTCGTGATGGCGGGAACGCCGATGCGCACTCCCGACGGATCGAGTGGCCCCCTCGGATCGTCCGGAATGACATTCTTGTTGATCGTGATACCCACTTCCTCCAGGATGCGTTCCGCTTCTTTTCCGGTGAGACCATAGCTCTTCACCGTGTCGATGACGATCATGTGATTCTCCGTCCCGCCGAAGAGGATGTACGCGCCGCCCGCATACAATTCTTTCTCCAATACTTTCGCGTTCTTCAGGGTCTGCTTGGCATATTTCCGAAACGACGGGAGGAGTGCTTCACCGAAAGCGACCGCCTTCGCCGCCACCACCTGCATATGAGGACCTCCTTGCGTTCCAGGGAATACCGCTTTGTCGATAGCTGTGGCGAATTCCTTCTTGCAGAGAATGAGTCCCCCGCGCGGTCCGCGGAGCGTCTTGTGTGTCGTCGCCGTCACGATATCGAAGAGTGGTACCGGACTCGGCAATGCCTTCCCCGCGATCATTCCCGCGATATGCGCCATATCCATCATGGTCACTGCCTTCACCTTCCTCGCGATCGCCACGAATTTCTCATAGTCGATCTGCCGCGTATAGGAAGAGAATCCCGCAAGCATGAGTTTCGGTCGCACTTCTTTCGCGAGCTTCTCGAGCTTCTTGTAATCAATACTGCCATCGGGCTCGGTCTTGTAGCGGACGAAATGATATACCTTCGCCGGCAGTGTCACCGGATGCCCATGCGTCAAGTGTCCTCCATGCGAGAGATCCATACCGAGCACAGTATCCCCTGGCGAGAGGAGTGCCGCATACGCCGCGAGATTCGCCTGCGCACCGGAATGTGCCTGTACATTGGCATGCTCCGCACCGAAGAGTTTCTTCACCCGATCGATCGCGAGTGTCTCCACGACATCCGTCCATTCCTGTCCGCCATAGTACCGCCTGCCCGGATACCCCTCGGAATATTTGTTCGTGAAAACCGTCCCGAGCGTCTCCATCACCGCCTGCGAGACATAATTTTCCGACGCGATCATTTCCAATCCCTCTTCCTGGCGCTTTCCCTCGCCGACAATCGCGTCATACACCGCCTTGTCCGCTTTCTTCACTTCCGTATATTTCTGCATATCATTCACATTAAAAACACTTCTATCCTACCAAAAATCCGCCCTCCCCGCACCATTGACAAAATAACCATCTAGGTGCATAATGCACGGTTCAGATACTTCTGAATTTTCGTTAACAACCTGCAACCCTACACCGGAGGGATTGATCCGGTATTTCAGGAGACTCACATGACAAAAACGGAATGGATCCTTCGGTTTTTACTCACACTAATGGTTATATTATTTGTGTCATTGGTATACGAATATTTTCAAAAGCACGCTACCGATAATGCGGTATCGACGCCATCCTACCGGGAGCAAAACATGAAGGTGCTGAGGATGGCTCAGCGAGACGATATCCTTATATGCATTGTTGGGAGCGGCACCGCCCAGACAGTACAGCGTGCCCTATTAGTTGAAAACAGCAATGAGGATCGGGTTGTAGCATACAGTCTCAATCAAAGGTCCGTCGGAGGAATAAGAATATACGACTACCTGATGTTTGATACCTGTGAAATAAGGATACTTCGACCAAGTGAAACCCGAGGAGCAAGCGACATGCTCGCGAGCATCATCCTCTACGGATTCGACCCTCCACCGGCGAAGTGAATCCCATCTAGCCCACCGGATACCAAGCGAAACATCGCGAAAGTATCCGGGGGCTTTTTTTTATTTCAAAAAAATGAAAATGGGAGCGGTCGTTCCGCTGTCTCAGCGGTGCGTCCGCTGATTCAATTTCTTTTCAAAATATATTTCTTATTCACGGCCGTATTTATAGACTAAATCAGAAGAAATCCGATGAATGAAAGTAAGATTTTCAAACAGCGGTTGCACCGCTCGCGCCACCCTATATCCTCTCGCTTTTGTATTGAGGTCTCCGCGCGATAAGAATCGCTAGAAATTCGTGACACCCCAAAGGATAGAATTCTCCATAAGGAGGAAGTGAAACGCCTCATGGAGAATTCCATACGGGTGTCACTGAATTTCTCGATTCGTTCGCAGGAGAGAGTTTCTTTGGATACTTTTCTTTGCGGACAAAGAAAAGTATGAAATGATTTGTTTGAAAAAATAAAACAGTGAGCAGTAAGATTTTCAAACAGCGGTTGCACCCGCCTAGTAGTCGAGGCTGGCCGCTCCAAAAGCGGAACAACCGCTCGCGCATTTCAAAAAGCTTTTGCCCACCCTTAGAGGGGAACGGCCACTATTTACTTTTCCTTCAAAAACTCTTCGAGGGCTTCGGTGTAGGGACGGAAGGGAATGAATTTCGTATTGCGAAGTATGGAACAATGTGGGCGTTTGGCGGGACGGGGAAACACAGAGGCTGGAACGGGTTTCACGATCACATCTTTTTTCGTCAATCGGAACAATTCCTGCGCCGCATCGTACCAGGTCGCCGGATTTTCATTCACCAGGTGGTAGATACCATATGGCACGACATGCTGGATCAGTACCTTGGTCGCGAGCGCGAGGTCGGGTGCATAAATGAAACAGCTCAGTTCATCATCGACCGTCTGTAACTCAGTTTTCGTTTCCGCAAGCTCGAGCATCTTCTCGAAAAAACTCTTCTTCCCGACGGCTGACATCGCCGGCTTTCCGAAGAGTTTCGAGAGACGCGCGAGATAATACTTGCCTCCTCCTTCGATGACTGCTCGCTCACCGGCATACTTACTCGCGCCATACCGCGAGATCGGATTCGGT
>CAYOIM010000038.1:5376-7476 GCA_964404075.1 uncultured Bdellovibrionales bacterium
ATTCTCCCCTATTTCGATTTTTTGTGCAAAAAAAAGCGCCAGATTTGCTGTTCGCAAAAACCTGACGCGTCCCCACACCCATTCATTCCCGCACTTGAGTGGCATCGGCACACTCAAAGGGGAATATCCACTGTCCGATATTTCAAAGGACAGAGATTCCGATTGCCGACAAGGCTATTCCCCTCCCGTGGTGATGCTCCATGTGGAAGAGCCGTCAATGATGTTGCCGCCATAGCATCATTCCTGTCAGATAGTACTATCCCGCCCCCTCCTCTTTTCCATAATTTCCATAAGGTGGAGGACATCATAAAGAAGCAGATTCCCACCACCAAAATCACCCAGCCCCAGAAAAAAAAGACTGGATCACCGTACTTATGATACCCCTTGGCACCCGTACCTTGTGATACGACTGCCTCCGTGCCTGATGATGGCTTCTGAGTCATCTCCGCCGATCCTTGCGGTTTCACATGTGCAACAAAAACAGCCTGATGCGCGGCGTCCATCCGTTTCGATACCGCATCATAATCCGAACGAAGCTTCACTGTTTCCGCTTCGAGCATCATTATCCGCCCCTGCATCGCACGAAGCACTTCTCCCTGCTGTACTGACAGGGCAACCACTCTCTCGAAAGAAGCAGGCAAAACACCTGAAAGTGTGGCGCATCCCCGCGACACATCGATTCGAGTTCCGATCAAAATCTGATCCGGGGTTCGTATCCCGATCGCTCGGGCGAAGACCCTCGCTTTCTCCATCGAAGGTGCCACCCGGCATCCTTCTTCCAGGATTTTCCAAATGGTATCGCCCCGTTTTACCTCCCACTCGATGCCAGAGGCGAAGGACGAGAAACAGAAACCGCACAACATCAAAAAAACCAAAAGACAGCGCCTCATGACACGCCCTTTCTTTCAATTATTTATTTATTAAATAGCTCATCTTCACCTCTCATTCCCAGATGGAGGCGATGAGATATGATGCGAGAAAACAAGAAAAAAGTCAATACCGATCCAAATCCAAACGCCTCCACCAACTTTCATTTCCCCTGAACCACTCGACGGTTTTCAAAAGCCCCTCCTCGAGCGACACTTCCGGCACCCATCCGAGCTCCCGTTCGATCTTCGCGCAATCGATGGCGTATCGGCGGTCGTGACCGGGTCGATCGGCGACGAATTCAATCATCGATCCGTCCGCTCCGAGTATTTCCGCGATCTTTCTCACGATCCAGATATTCTCCCGTTCGCTCCGTCCACCGATGCAATAGGTCTCGCCGATCGTCCCGTCACGAAGTACGCGATCGATGGCGAGACAGTGATCCCCAACGAAAAGCCAATCCCGAACCTGGAGTCCATCGCCATACACGGGCACTTTCTTCCCCGAAAGGAGATTCGTGATCGCAAGCGGGATGAGTTTCTCCGGAAAATGATATGGTCCGTAATTATTCGAACAATTGGAAATGGTGATCGGCAATCCGTAGGTATGAAAATACGCCCGGACGAGATGATCCGACGACGCCTTGCTCGCGCTGTACGGACTCCGCGGATCATACGGCGTCGACTCATTGAAAGGGGCGTCATCCGGACCAAGCGAGCCGAACACCTCATCGGTCGAGATGTGATGAAATCGCCTGCCGTATTTCCTCGCCGCTTCGAGGAGGATGAAAGTCCCCACGACATTGGTCTCTACGAACGCTTCCGGTCCGCGTATCGATCGGTCCACATGCGACTCCGCGGCGAAATGTACCACTGCGTCACACTCCGCCATCAAGGCATCGACGAGCACCCCATCACGGATATCACCCTGCACAAATCGATACCTCGTATCGCCATCCCATCGCGACAGATTCGCTCGATTCCCCGCATAGGTCAAGGCATCGAGATTCACCACCGCATCATCAGGATATCTTTCCAGGATATAATGGATGAAATTGCTCCCGATAAATCCCGCACCGCCCGTTACGAGAAGTTTCATACATGCATACGATAACTCTCTGTTGATTTACCCTGTCTGCTTCAATCGCTTCTGCATGCGAATCACATACACGAGGAGAGAGAAGAATCCGACGATAATCCCGATATTCACTATCAGTCCAAGGATCACCCTCCA
>CAYOIM010000039.1:0-2490 GCA_964404075.1 uncultured Bdellovibrionales bacterium
CATGTTCCCCTGATAAGAATCGGATCATACGATTCAGTATACCAAAAAGAGCGGAAGCCCGCCCTTTTTTTTCATCTTTTTCATCTCAATCAGCGGACGCACCGCTCAAAAAGCGGAACGACCGTTGATTGAGCCCCTCTATTCTCTGCTATCACGCCTGCGGCTCCCAATCGAAATTCTGCCCGGGTACCATCACTTCAACCCAGATCTGCCCGGGAACGAATTTGATTTCACTCCCGCTTTCATCGTAGAAGAACAGTTTGGAATCGGCTGATTTCCGGCTTTTTTTCCAGGTACCGCGATATTCCTTGCCATCCATATAATACCGTGCCTCGCCCGTTTCCGCCGTGTCGAACCAGGGATCGCCGAATTGGAGATTGTTATACCGGCCGGAAATATTCTTCGGTCCCGTCTTCTCCCAATCTTCGAGTCCCGCCCAGGGATCCTGCACTCCTCTCGCCGCATACTCCACAGTCGCCATGATCTGCTCATTCTCCGCGATGGCGAGTACGATGTTTTTCGGAGCGATCCGTTTCCCATTGTTGCGATCGATATCCGGTTCACCGCCCCAGGTCCGCAAATAACTGTTACTCGCCGCATCATAATCATATTCCGCTTCCATAATCCCCGGATACCCGAAACGGAGATGCCCACCCTTCGGACGGTTTTCCGCCGACGCATCCTCCTTGTGTGGATATCCCGCGAAATTCGTCGTATCACGATAGCCGTAACGACTGGCGGCGGCGATCATCCGCTCCCCCTTCATATATCCCGTATCCTCAACACGCATGGGTCCGGTCCGCTCTTTCCGGAAACAGTAATCATTCGCTGGCTTGCCACCCTGATTGTTGCAATCGAGATTATCGATGACACCATCATCCAATTTCTTCAGAGCGAACGCCGATCCGCCCCAGCCGACGAATACCGCATCCAGCCCCTTCGCCACACTGATATAGTCATGACGAGCACTGCGCATCGCGCCGATTTCATCCGGGATCTCACACTGATAGACTCCGAGGAGCCGCGTCACGAACATCCCTTCGGCGGGATTCGGCATCTCGAACACCATATCCGCCTGCGAGAACCCCGCGACCGGTCGCGCCTGCCTATCGACCGGTTGCATCACGGCGAAGGATCGTTTGTTCCAATTCGCGCATGCGACACCGGTCATCGGAGAAACAGGTCCGTCGTTCACGATAGCCGGCGCGATGGCCGATGCGCTATCCCGCGTAATTTCGATCGGCTTCACGCTCTGCCGACGCAGAAAAGTCTGCCCGACCGTGAAATACCCGGTAATGATCGCGATCACCGCGATCGCGACCCCCCATTTGTGCGTTGTTCTCATACGATGCGAAGACCAAAAAAAAATTAGAAAAATTTCTTCATCCCCAACATGGTATCATATTTTCATCAAAGCATACATCGACGACGCTCAGTCGCGCGACGCAAACCGCCGTCTCTGCTCGGTAATTTCCGGTGGCTCGGCAAACGACATGGTCTCCGCCTTCACGATGAGCTCCTCTCTCACCGCTCCTCTCGACAAGAAATATTCTATGACTCCCGAAACGACCTCCTCCGGAGCGCTCGCTCCGGCACTGACCCCGATCCGCTCGATACCTCGGAGAGGAAGCGCGTGCACGGCATCGACATCATCGATCAGGTATGCCGGCACGCCCTCGCCAAGCGCCAGCTCCATGAGCCGCGTCGAATTCGATGAGTTCCGCGACCCGAGAATGAGAACAGCATCGACGGCGCGCGCAAGTTCCCGTACCGCATCCTGCCGATTCGTCGTCGCATAGCAGATATCCGAGAGCGGCGGCGCCACGATCTGCGGATACTTTTTCTTCAACGCTCCGATGACGACATCCGTATCCCGAACCGACAGCGTCGTCTGCGTCAGATACGCCATCTTCGATGGATTCCCGACATCGAGACGCTCCACATCTTCCGCCGTTTCGACGATCGGGATATATTCCCCGCTACTCTCTCCGATCACGCCGACTCCCTCCACATGCCCGGCATGCCCGATATAGACGACCGCATATCCGTCACGGAGAAACCGTCGCATCTCGAGATGCACCTTGGTCACGAGGGGACAGGTCGCATCGATGACCCGGATACCGCGCCTCCGTGCTTCAATGAAATGCGCCGGCGGCGATCCATGCGCCGAAAACACCGCGACAGCGCCATCGGGTATCTCCGAAATGTTTTCGATCGTCACTGCGCCCTTTTTCTCGAGTGCTTCCACAACATGCCTATTGTGCACGATCTCATGCTTCACATATACCGGTGCTCCGAAAATTTCGAGCGCGTCCTCGACCGCCTTGACCGCACGCGACACTCCCGCGCAAAATCCCCGCGGAGATACCGTAATTACTTTTTGGACGCGCAATGAATGCATAGAAAGACTTCGTTTGATTCCTTTCAGAGACTTACGGACTCTCAAACAGTATCAAAAAAAGAAGGACCTGGCTACGCGAGCCGGGTCCC
>CAYOIM010000039.1:2590-5856 GCA_964404075.1 uncultured Bdellovibrionales bacterium
TCTCCTTCCGTTTTGAGATGTCTCGAATCTACCCGACATTCGCCAGGGTGTCAATGCATAAAAACCATTTCCACAAACAGCGGTCACACTGCTCCAGAGTGTCCGTATTCGTCATCGTCTGCACGCGGATCGGATTGTCCCCGCCGATCCCAACTCCGCCGACATCGACGACGCGTGCCTTTCTCCTCGGTTTCAGTACTACGAAATCTTCCATAGGATTGAGATGATGCAATGAACGACTGCTCCATTATACTGCACCAGACAGAAAATGATATATATTGACCAATAGGCTTTTTTCTGCTATACTGTCCTCATAAAGAATGAAATAAAAAACCTTGTTCCTTGTTTATTTTTAAGAAAAAGAATATGGCAATTGAAGTGCCGACGGAGAATGGAAAAAGGCAACACCAGACTTTCATCCGGATCCAAACAAAGAAGTCGACCCGGTGGAATTACTTATTCAGAAACATGGTTTCGAGGGAGCGGTGGACGAAATACTTACGCAACTCAAACAAGCTCCAACAGATCCAGAGCTTCGTCGCCGAGCCAGTCTCATCATGAACCGATGCGACGATTTGGCTGCCGGGCTGAGAGATAAACTCTCCCACTAGAGAGACAATATAAAAAAACCACTGTGCTGGTTTTTTTATTTGGGTATCATTCTGAATTTTTGAAATAGAATTCGAAATTCAACAGTGACCTCAGATCTCCCCCCAGTTCCTGCCGATCGCCGTTTCGACGATGAGGGGTACCGTGAGAGTATACGCGCTTTCCATGACTTTCTTCAAGTCCTGCGCGAATCGCTTTGCGATATCTTCCTTCACCTCGAAGATAAGTTCGTCATGCACTTGGAGGAGCATTTTCACCCGCGATGCTTCGTCAGGACTCGCATCCGTATTATATCCCTTCGCGAGTTTTTCTGCGGCGAGCATGGAGAGCTTCATGATATCCGCGGCAAGTCCCTGCACCGGCATATTGATCGCCATGCGCTCCCCACTCCGTGCCACCATCACATTCTCGCTCCGGATCTCCGGTACGGCACGACGACGCCCCAGCTCCGTCTCGACGAATCCCTTCTCGCGCGCGCTCGCTTTCATCCGTTCCATGAACTCCGCGACCCTGGGAAACTTCGCGAAATACGCGGCGATGAATTCGCCCGCCTCCTTCTGCCCGATTTCCGCCGCCTGCGCGAGGCCGAATGCGCCCATCCCGTACATGAGGCCGAAATTGAACACCTTCGCCTGCCTGCGCATATCATTCGTCACGAGTTCCGGCGCCACCTTGAACACGACTGAGCCCGTCGTCCGATGCACATCCTCGCCCTTCCGAAACGCATCAATCAGTGCGGAGTCACCAGAGAGGTGCGCCATCACTCGGAGCTCGATCTGCGAATAATCCGCCCCGACGAAAAGATACCCCGGTTCCGCCTCGAAGGCTCCGCGGATTTTCTCACTCCACGCATTGCGGGCGGGAATATTCTGCAGATTCGGATCGGACGAGGAGAGCCGCCCCGTCGCCGCCACGACCTGATGATAGGTCGTATGGAGTCTCGACTGCGCATCGACGAGCGTCGGGAGTGCATCGAGGTAGGTCGTCTTCAATTTGAACAGTTCGCGATACTGCTCGATGAGTCCCGCGATCGGATACTCCGCCTTCAATTTGATAAGCTCCGGCGAAGCGGTCGAGATGCCGGTCTTCGTTTTCTTCACACCCGCCGTCGGGATTTGGAGGTCGACGAACAATATTTCCGCGAGCTGTTTCGGCGAATTGATATTGAATTCCCGTCCCGCGAATTTGTAAATCTCCTGCTCGAGTGAGGTGATTTCTACCGCGAGCTCGACCGAGAGTGCTCGAAACTTTTCGGTGTTCAGCTTGATACCATGTGTTTCCATCTCCGAGAGTATCGGGAGGAGTGGCATCTCGATACTTTCGAAAACCGTCCGCACCGTTTTGCCTGCGAGCTGATCCTTCGACACCTCGTCCATCTGCGCCGAAAAACGCTTTTCAAGTTCCGAGACGGCGCGCGCCTTCTCTCCTGCCCCGACAATCTCTTCGATACCGAGTTCCGAGAGGATCAATCGCTCGAACGACACATCGCTCCCGGCACTGAGGAGATATGCGGCGATCTCCACATCGAAGGCGATCTGCTTCAATGATATCTTCTCTGTCGAAAGCGCATGCATGATCGCCTTCCCATCGAAAGCGATTTTCGCGATTGTCTCATTTTCAAAAAACTTTTTCAAAAAGACTTTCGTCGCTTCATCCCATACGATCACTGCAACCGATTTTTCCGTCGCCACTCCGATGCTCTCGAGAACCGAACCAAAGAGCGATCCTGCTCCTTTTTCGAGCCATACCCCCACCCGCGTATTCTCTCCGATAAAATCTGTAAACTCCTCCTCTGTCTTAATTATCTTTATTTTATTTTTCTGTTTTTCCCCATTCCTGATTCCAGATTCTCGATTCTGTATTCCGTCGGACCCCGGCAACCGCTTCAAAAGACTGAAAAATCCGAGCTCCTGAAGGAGCGCGCCCACTCTTTTCGTATCGTAATCACGGGCAACGCATTTCTCGAGGTCGAGCGTCACCGGCGCATCGGTACGGATCGCGCCGAGCGTCTTGCTGAGGAACGCCCTCTCCCTGTCCGCTTCCAATTTCTTTCGCACGGACTCTTTCGCTTCGGAAAGATTCGCGTAGATATTCTCGAGCGTCCCGAATCGCACGATGAGATCCGTCGCCGTCTTCGCACCGATGCCCGCTACCCCCGGGATATTGTCCGAATGGTCCCCCGCGAGCCCTTTGTAATCCGGAATCTGCGACGGAGTGAAACCATATTTCGCGACAACCGCCGGCACATCATACAAGACGAGGTCCTTCAATCCCTTTCGTATCGAGAACACCCGGATATGATCATCCACGAGCTGGAGTGCGTCATTATCCCCTGTCACGATGATGACCTCGACACCCTGCATCCCGGCCTGTTTCGCGATCGTTCCCACACAGTCATCCGCCTCGAAGTCAGGGAGCTCATAGATCGGGATATTCATCGCGGTCACGACTTCCTTCACGCGCGGGATCTGCGCATAGAGGTCATCCGGCGCCTTCGTCCGCGTCGCCTTGTACTCCGCATACAGATCATCACGAAAAGTCCCTCCGGGGAGGTCAAACGACGCCGCGATATATTCCGGATGAAACTTCTCCAAGACCGAAAGGAGCGTCGAGGTGAATCCGTACACCGCGTGCACCACCTCCCCCTGCTTCGTCGT
>CAYOIM010000039.1:5956-7231 GCA_964404075.1 uncultured Bdellovibrionales bacterium
GCATTCCCATCGATCAATACCAAGGTTTTTTTCCGTTCATTCATATTGCCTATAATGTACATCAAGTCAAAAACTCCCCATAATTATCCTTGTTAATTATCTGAATATCACCAATACCAGAGAGATCCTCAGTGTAAAGCTTTTGAATCTGTTTCTTTACCACATCCTTAGAATACTTACACTCAAATCCAAAGAGTTTATCATCATGCCTTTCAAGAAAATCTATCTCCTCCCCCTTATATGACCGAAAGAAGTAATACTCCGGAAAAATATTTTTTTGCGCATTTGATTTCATCCTTTCAACAATAACAAAATTCTCCCAAAGAAAACCCTTATCGGCACGCGTCTCAAGGGGCGAGAAATCACCGAGAACCGCGTTCCGTATACCGAGGTCATAAAAATAATACTTTCGCTTCTTTGTGATAGACTTCCGAACATTTGAAGCGAGCGGCTGTAGCGAAAAGACGATAAAGAGCTTTTCCAAAATATCCAAATACCTAGATACGGTCTTCGCATCCAAATCAATAGTATTCGCAATTTCCAAAGCAGATACTTCATTTCCTACTTGCGAAGCAAGAACCTTGAGAAGTCGTTCGAGTGATTTCGGATTTTTTATATATTCGATATTGAGCACATCCTTAAAAAGATAGCTCTCGGCTATTCTTCTAATGACTGCTCTTTTTCCTGCTGGTCCCGCCTGCAAGAATACTTCGGGGTACATGCCATACAGAAGCGCATCATCTCGATCAAAATTCTTCTTCCGTGTTTCGCAATAAGCGAAAGGGAACATCGTATGTATCGTATTCCTCCCTGTAAGCGGCTCATTTACCTTATTGGAAAGTTCAAAGCTCGATGATCCTGTCGCGATGATACGCATATCCGGCAAAGTATCGTGTATCATTTTCAAGCTCATGCCGATATCAGAAATGTTTTGTGCCTCATCAACCACCAGCGTCTTGAAAGAAGAAAATTGTTCGACCATAGCCCTTGTCGGCTCTCGCAATCGTTCCTGATCATCGATGAAATCCCCATTCAAATAGAGCGAGTCGCCTTTGTGGAGAAACTTTTTTACCAGGGTGGTCTTTCCAACTTGCCTGGCACCATAAACCAGGACAATCTTCTGTTTTTTGAGATCATCAGTAATTTTTTCCTCCAAATAACGGCTTATAATAGACATATTTTGAAGAAAAGTAAATTTCAGGAATACAATACTAAAATTCAATTTTTATAATTTTACGGTATACCAAACCACAAAATATGTCAAATCCATGCTTG
>CAYOIM010000040.1:0-2873 GCA_964404075.1 uncultured Bdellovibrionales bacterium
GTGAGTTCGGCGCATGTGAATTTCGTGGCGGAGAAGGCGACGGTGATATTCGATGGGACGATGGTTTCTTCGGACGCGCTCATTGAAACAGTGCGGCGTGCCGGATATGGGGCGGACATCGTGACCGGTGAGAGCGCGGAATATGAGCGGAGGAAACGGGAGAAAGAGCTTGCCTCGGCCTTCCGGAATTTTGTGTGGAGTCTCGCCCTTTCACTGCCGCTCCTGTATTTCATGGCTTTGGATTTCTTTGAAATTCCCGGGAAGGAGGTGCTTCTTCCATTCGTGGGAGTATTTTCTCTGCTCCTCGTTTTACCGATACAATTCGTGATCGGTGCGGGATTTTACCGCGGGATGTGGTCGGCCTTCCGCATGAGGACCTTCAATATGGATAGCCTCATCGCTATCGGTACGACGACGGCATTCCTGTATAGTATCGTCAACTTGGGAATCTATTTCTCGCAGAATGGCACTGTCATCGGAGTGTCGGGGGAAAAAGTCCCGAATCTCTATTTTGAGACGGCGGCGTTTCTCGTCACCTTCGTCCTGTTGGGGAAGTGGCTCGAAGCACGGACGAAGGGGAAAACATCGGATGCGATACGGAAGCTCATGGGACTCGCGGCGAAGACGGCTCGCGTGGTACGAGATGGGAAAACTTTGGATATCGCGGTAGATTCGGTCGTGCATGGTGATGTCGTCATCGTGCGCCCGGGAGAAAAGATTGCAGTGGATGGAAAAATCATCAAAGGATCTTCGTCGGTGGATGAGTCCATGATCACCGGAGAGAGTATGCCGGTGGAAAAAAATATCGGTGATATGGTTGTCGGAGGGACGGTGAATACGGTGGGAAGCTTCGAATTCGAAGCGACGCGGGTGGGGAGTGAGACGATCCTCGCGAATATCGTCCGGCTCATCGAAGAGGCACAGGGATCGAAGGCGCCGATCCAGGATTTCGCTGATCGGATCTCGATGTGGTTCGTCCCGGCGGTGATTATTTCCGCGATGCTTACCTTCATCGTCTGGTATGTCGTGCTCGGATCGACGCTCACAGTGGCGCTCATGGCGTTTACGGCGGTCATCGTGATCGCGTGTCCGTGCGCACTCGGACTCGCGACACCGACTTCGATCATGGTGGGGACGGGCAAGGGTGCGGAGTACGGGATTCTCGTGAAGGGCGGTGAAGCATTGGAGGCGGCGTGCCGTATCGATGCGGTCATTTTTGACAAGACGGGAACATTGACGAAGGGGAGACCTGAAGTTACGGATGTGGTTTCATTTGGAAATACCGGTATCGATGAAATTCTCGCTCTCTCGGCGAGCCTGGAGCGGCAATCCGAACACCCGCTCGCTGAAGCGATTTTCTCCCATGCGAAAGAGAAAGGCGCGGCGTTCATCCGAGTCGATTTTTTTCAGGCCATGCCCGGGCATGGCGTATCGGGCGATATTCATTTTGTGAAATATTTTTTCGGCAATAGGAAGATGATGTCGGAAGTCGCGGGGCTTTCCCTCTCGGAAGCGGATGAAAGAATATGGGCATTGGAATCCCAGGGGAAAACCGTGATGATACTCGCAACCAAAGACGGATTGGTCGGGGCGGTGGCAGTCGCAGATACGGTCAGGGAAAGTTCACGAGAAGCAGTCGCAAAGCTCCAAAAAATGGGAATCGAGGTGTGGATGATTACGGGAGACAATGCGCGCACCGCGCAGGCGATTGCGAGTCAGGCGGGAATCGGTACGGAGTATGTATTGGCTGAAGTACTCCCTGAGGGAAAAACAAATGAAGTGAAGAGGCTTCAAGAACAAGGAATAAAAAAATCGAAGAGATTGTTTGGTATTTGTGATTTTGGATTTGTGATTTCTACCCGAAGGGTAGCTATGGTCGGCGATGGGATTAATGATGCACCGGCACTGGCGCAGGCGGATCTCGGTATCGCGATGGGTTCGGGGACGGATGTGGCGATGGAGTCGGGAGATATCGTCCTCATGAAGAATGACCCTCGCGATGTGGTGACGGCCATTGAATTATCGAAGGAGACCATGGGGAAGATCAGACAGAATCTGTTCTTCGCGCTGTTCTACAATGTGATGGGGATACCGATCGCCGCGGGGGCATTCGCATCCTGGGGGCTCGTGCTCCGGCCCGAGCTCGCCGGTCTCGCCATGGCGCTCTCCTCCGTTTCCGTGGTGGGCAATTCGCTCCTGCTCCGATTGTTCCGTCCGGCGAAGCGGAATTATTTCTCACTCATGGCGCCGATCGTCATGGTCGCGGTCTTCACCTTCGGATTCTTCGAGTTCGCGCAACTTTCTTCCGGCATGCAGAACTCCGTGAGTGAATCCGTGAAACGGCAGGCGAGCGATTTCATCACCGGTGGCGAGCTCAAGATGAATTTCGCGGATGGAAACCCGAAAGTATTTCTCGGAACGGATGAGGGTGTCCCTTCTTTCGTGAGGATCGAAGGGAGCATGGTGCTCTCCCGCGATGCGATGATCGTCGGGTCCGAAGAAGCGGATATGATGAAGGAGGAAGGGCTGATCCAAAATCCAGGGGATACGCTGGGGGATTTTTTCGGTGTTCCGGTGATGCGTATCGCCGGTATCGCGCGGAGGACGGGTACGGATATCGACGCGCTCCATATCGTGAGTAGGGAAACGCTCGCCCGGATATCCGGAGTGGCCGATATCCGCGGCATTCCGGAAGAAAATGATATTGAATGGGTGTATATCGTTCATGACAATTCTTTCCCGGAACAGTTCCGTGCCCTGTTCACCACAACGGATTTCCGACCGGTCCGTGTCGATGATGAATTCTACCAACCGATTTTCCTCGGATCAACCGAGGGAAAAATGATGATCACGGAAGGGGTGTTCTCGAAAGT
>CAYOIM010000040.1:2973-6369 GCA_964404075.1 uncultured Bdellovibrionales bacterium
AAATATACGCAGGAGATGGAGCAAGCGGCGGCGAATGAACGGGGGGGTGTGCAGGGTGAGAAGATCGAACAGAAACCGGTAACTCAATCAATCAATAACGGTATGAATGACAAGTACGCCGAGGCGCCGAACATGATGATCGATACGAAAAAGATCTATACCGCCAAGATGAAGACGACCGCGGGCGAGATGACGATACGGCTCAATGCGAGCGCCGTGCCGAAGACGGTGAATAATTTCGTTTTCCTCGCGAAGGAGAAATTCTATGATGGCGTTATTTTCCACCGAACGATCAAGGGATTTATGATCCAGGGCGGAGATCCGACGGGCACCGGTATGGGCGGACCGGGATACCGCTTCGATGATGAGCCGTTTACCGGCGAGTACAAGAGGGGAGTGCTCGCGATGGCGAATGCGGGGCCGAATACCAATGGCAGTCAATTCTTCATCATGCATGCGGACTATCCTCTGCCGAAAAATTATGTGATTTTCGGCGAGGTGACTGCGGGACTCGATGTGGTGGACAAGATCGCGACGGCGCCGACCGTTCCCGGGGGCGAGGGCTCGAAACCGGTCGATCCGGTGAAGATCGAGTCGATTACAGTGAGCGCAAAATAGGGAGAAGCGGACGGAGAGGCTCGGGCTCGAAGAGAGAGCGGGTTTTTTTGCGAAGGGGATGGCGGTATTGCTTCGGAAAAGAAGCGAAGCGGAGCCATACTTGCAGGGATTTCATCTAGTGGTACAATGGGTACTGTACCCACTACATATTGTGGAGTTTATATTTTTCAACAGAAAACCTTGTTTCATCAAGGAACGCCGGCGTGTGTCCCGAGAGGATCTCATGGATGAAACAACGCTCTGGCAATCATCGAAAGAAAGAGTATGAAGGAAATACAAAAAATCGAGAAGCGCGATGGTCGTATCGTTCCTTTCGATGAGAAAAAAATCGTCCGGGCGGTGGAGAAGGCGTTCCTCGCGACGGAAGAGGGCAAGCTCTCCGATGCCATGCGTGTCGCGGGAAAGGTCGTCTCGCTCCTCAAGAAAAAATGGAAGAGTGACATACCGAAAATCGAAGATGTGCAGGATCTCGTCGAGCATGTGCTCATGGTGCTCGATTACGAGGAGACGGCGAAAGCATATATCTTGTATCGGGAACAGCGACGGCGGACGAGGGAGATGGAGAAATCGCTCGATGATTCGGCGGATCTCGTCGACAAGTATATCGGCGAGATGGATTGGAAGGTGAAGGAGAATGCGAACATGTCGTACTCCCTGCAGGGGATGAACAATTATATCGCCTCCATCGTTTCCGCGAAGTACTGGATGAATCGCGTGTATCCGGCGGAAATCCGCGCGGCACATGAGGGTGGGGATTTCCATCTCCATGATCTCCAGCTCGTCGCGGCATATTGTTGCGGTTGGGATCTGCAGGATCTGCTCCGCCGCGGGTTCACCGGTGTTCCGGGCAAGGTCTCCTGCAAGCCGGCGAAACATCTCGGCTCGATACTCGGTCAGATGGTGAATTTCATCTATACCTTGCAGGGCGAAGTGGCGGGAGCGCAGGCATTCTCGAATTTCGATACTCTGCTCGCACCCTTCGTTCGATATGACAAATTGACCTACGATGAAGTGAAACAGCAGATCCAATCGTTCGTCTTCAATATGAATGTCTCGACGCGCGTCGGATTCCAGACGCCGTTCTCGAATATCACGCTCGATATTACGGCGCCGAGAGCGCTCGGGAAGGAGGCAGTCATCATCGGTGGTGTCCCGCAGAAGGAAAAATACGGCGATTTTCAGAAGGAGATGAACATGATCAACCGCGCGTTTGCCGAGGTGATGATGGAGGGGGATGCCGATGGTCGCGTCTTTACCTTCCCCATCCCGACCTACAATATCGGTAAGGATTTCGATTGGAATGACAAAAGGTACCGTCCGATCTGGGAGATGACGGCCAAGTATGGCATCCCGTACTTTGCGAATTTCGTGAATTCCGATATGGATCCCGAGGATGCGCGGAGCATGTGCTGTCGGCTCCGTTTGGACAATAGGGAATTGCACAAACGGGGTGGAGGACTCTTCGGAGCGGCGCCGCTGACGGGCTCTATCGGGGTGGCGACGATCAACTTACCGCGTATCGGATATCTCTCGAAGGACAAGAAGGAATTCTATGCGCGGCTCGATCACCTGATGGATCTCGCAAAGGAGAGTCTCGAGATCAAGCGAAAAATAGTCGAAGGGTTGACTGACCGCGGACTCTATCCGTATACCAAATTCTATCTCGCGCCGATCAAGTCGCGTCGCGGGGAGTATTGGGCGAATCATTTTTCGACGATCGGGCTCATCGGCATGAACGAGGCGCTCATGAATCTCATCGGAAAGAGCGTTACGACGAAGGAGGGACAGAAACTCGCCGAAGAGATCCTCGTTCACATGCGGAAGCGCATCGTTTCGTATCAGAAGGAGACCGGGAACCTCTACAATCTCGAGGCGACGCCGGCCGAAGGGACATCCTATCGACTCGCAAGGCTCGATCGTGACCGGTATACGGATATCATTTTCGCCAATGATGACGGCGTGAAAGCGGGCGAGACGGAGCCGTACTATACCAATTCCTCTCAGCTCCCGGTGAATTATACGGATGATATTTTCGAAGCACTGGACTTGCAGGATAGGTTGCAGACAAAGTATACGGGTGGGACGGTACTCCATGGGTTTCTCGGTGAGCGACTCTGGGATGTGGAAGCGACGAAGAATTTGGTGCGTAAAATTGCGGAGAATTACACCTTACCATACTTCACCCTGACGCCGACCTTCAGTATTTGTCCGAGTCATGGGTATATCGCGGGCGAATATCACACTTGTCCCTCGTGTGTGGCGCCACCAGGCAAGGAGATGGTGACCGTTGGAGGTGATGACATGAAGGCGGGGAAGAAATTACCGAAGAAGAAAAAAGTGGGATAGAGTAGAGAGATGAGAGCTAAGACAGAGAATCAGCGGTCGCATGGTTTAATCGCAAACAGACGGTCGTTCCGCTTTTGGAGCGGTGCGACCGCTGTTCCCTCAATAGTTTTCAATAATTTATTCGTAAGAAAAAAATATGCAAAACAAAATCAGTTGTCACGATTGCGGCCGCACCCTCCTTTCCGGTGAGCAGTATATGCCGTATCAGGTTGCTGGCAAGGAATTCGCGAAATGCGCGGTCTGTCACGAGGCCGAGCCCCTGCTCCGGAATTATCAGAAGTCGGAAGTGTACTCGCGTGTGGTGGGGTATATTCGTCCCGTAGAGCAGTGGAACAAGGGCAAGCAGGCGGAGTTCAAGGATCGCCTCGAATACGCGGACTGCACCGCATAAGAAGAATGGAGCGAATCCCCGCATAAGCGGGGATTTCTGTC
>CAYOIM010000041.1:0-6291 GCA_964404075.1 uncultured Bdellovibrionales bacterium
GAGGAGAAGGGATACATCGAGCGCACTTCGGAGGATCGAGGGATACTCCTTACCGGTGTGAATGCGGATTCGTTCATGAATGTGCCGGTGTTCGGCATGGCGAATGCGGGCGCGGCGACGATGTTCGCCGATCAGTATGTGGAGGGGTACCTCCGCGTCTCGAAGCGCCTCGTGAAGGATCGCAATGTCTTCGCGGTGCAGGTATCGGGGACTTCGATGAACAAAGCGAAAGTGAATGGGAAGTGTATCCAAAATGGGGATTTCATCCTCGTCGATGCCGAGACGAAGGAGTATCGCAACGGCGACCGCGTGCTCGTCGTCATCGACGGGCTCGCGACGGTGAAGACTTATCGGACGGTCGATGGCAAGACGATCGCCCTCATCCCAGAATCAACCGACAAGATCCACAAACCCATTTTTCTCACACCGGAGGATAATTTCGTCATCAACGGGGTCGTTATCGATGTCCTCAAGATGCCGAAGGGTTGACACCCCGCTTGTTAGAAAAAAATCCATGCTATAATACGATCGTGTAAATAGTAACCTGACGCTTATGGCAAAGGGGAACAATGCGGAGAGAAAGGAAAAGAAAAAGCCGAAGAAGAACAAGAAGAAGTAGCGGCAAGATGAAAGAACCGTCCTTTTCAGAAGAAGGCGGTTCTTTCATTTTCCTGGGGTGGCGCGTTTGCTTGGGGGGAAAATACCCGTTATACTGGCTCCTATGAATATCCGTACGAAAATCCGCAATCAGTTCATCGCTGTCCTTTTCCTCGGGCTTTTTTGCGGCGTGATCGCGTATCCGCAATCGATCCGGTTTTTCCCGTGGGGATTCGAGAAACTGAATGCCCTCAAGATTAATCTCGGACTCGACCTCCAGGGAGGCATCCATCTCGAGTACAAGGCGGATGTTTCGGAGATTCCTTCGGAAAAAGTGACTGCGGCGTTGCAGGCGGCGGAGGCGGTGATCGAGCGGCGCGTGAACGCGTTTGGCGTGGGGGAGCCGCTCGTCCAGCTCTCGCGATCGGGTTCCGAGCATCGGATCATCGTCGAATTGCCGGGCGTGAAGGATATCGAACAGGCGAAGAAGATGATCAAGGAGACGCCGTTTCTCGATTTTCGTGAGGAGGGCGAG
Source organism: uncultured Bdellovibrionales bacterium (assembly GCA_964404075.1). GTDB lineage: Bacteria > Patescibacteriota > Minisyncoccia > Moranbacterales > UBA1568 > CAYTED01. The sequence continues at coordinate 1,133 of CAYOIM010000041.1, forward strand.
CTCGATCCACAGGTGCAGGCGATGTTCGATCAGGCGAATGCGAAGGCGCTTGCCGAGGCGAATGAGACATTGGCGAAGGTGAAGAACGGCGGTGATTTCGAGGCGCTTGCCAAGGAATTTTCCGGCGATCCCGGATCCAAAGACAAGGGCGGCGATCTCGGTTTCGCGAAGAAAGGTACCTATGTCGCCTCTTTCGACGATGTCGTATTCAATCCGGATTTCCAGGACGGGACGATATGGTCCGAACTCGTCGAGAGCCAGTACGGGTGGCATATTGTGAGGAAACTGGAGGAGCGGGGCGAAGGTGATGCTCGCGAGGTGCGGGCGGAACATATTCTCTTCACCAAGCAATCGCCCGCGATGTATCCGGAGTTGAAGTTTAAGGCGACGGGACTCTCGGGGAAGAATCTGAAGGATGCTTTTGTTGATTTCCAGAGTCAGGGGGTGGGTGCGCCACAGATCGCCATCCGTTTCGACGATGAGGGGACGAAACTCTTCGCGGATATCACGAAGCGTAATATCGGCAAGCCCCTTGCTATCTATATCGATCAACAGCAGGTGACGGCACCGACGATCCAGAATGAGATCGTAAACGGTCAGGCGGTCATCACGGGGAATTTCACCATGCAGTCAGCGAATGAACTCGTGAAGCGACTGAATGAAGGGGCGCTTCCGGTACCGATCACCAATGTGGGTCAGCAGAGTGTGGACGCATCGCTCGGGGAGAGTGCACTCCATGCGAGCCTTTTCGCCGGAGCGGTCGGACTTATCGCGGTTGCGGTTTTCATGGTGCTTTTCTATCGGTTTCTCGGACTCATCGCGGTTTTCGCGCTTCTCCTGTACACGGCGATGCTCGTCACGATTTTCAAGCTCTCCATTTTCACGCCGTTTCCGATCACGATGACGCTCTCCGGTATCGCGGGATTCATCCTCTCGATCGGTATCGCGGTGGATGCGAATGTGCTCATCTTCGAGCGGACACGCGAGGAATTGTCGTATGGGAAAAGCGTCGCGAAATCCCTCGTCGAAGGGTATCGTCGTGCCTGGCCGAGCATCCGCGACGGGCATGTATCGACTCTCATCACGACGGTGATTCTCATCGGTTTCGGTACGGGATTCGTGAAGGGATTCGCGGTCATTCTCGCGCTCGGCGTGCTCCTCTCACTCTTTACGGCCGTGGTGCTGGTGCGGGTCACGACGAGATTCCTCATCAGGGATTGGTTCGAGAACAAGCAGGCATGGCTCGTCGCCCCGAAAAAGCTTCTCGAATAAGTGTCCCGTATCTATTATCCAATATCTAGTATCTGCTTTCAAATATGCTTCAGATTATCCAGAAAAGAAAATACGCGTATTGGTTCTCCGGTATCCTCACGACTGCGAGTATCGTCATCCTCATCGTGTGGGGACTCCGACTCGGCATCGATTTCAAGGGCGGGACGCTCATGGAGATCCGCTTCGCGAAGGATCCGGCGCCGCAGGCGGTGGAAGTGTCGGACGCACTCTCCGGCATCGACCTTCGGAGTCTCACGGTACAGCCGACCGAAGAGCGGGGAATGATCCTTCGCTACCTCGCCTCGGATGAGAATACGAATGATGCGGTGCTCGTGAAGCTGAAAGAAATCGATCCGGATGTCGCACAGCTCCGGACGGATTTCATCGGTGCATCGGTATCGGATCAGATCAAGTGGAACGCATTGGAAGGGATCATCCTCTCCATAGTCGCCATCGCGGCGTATATCGCTTGGGCATTCCGTCGCGTGTCGCGACCGATCGCGTCGTGGGAATACGGACTTGGCGCAGTCATCGCGCTCGCTCATGACATCCTCGTCGTCATCGGATTTTTCGTCCTCCTCGGTCGGTTTTACGAGATCGAAGTCGGCGTACCGTTCGTGGCGGCGCTTCTCACCATACTTGGGTATTCGGTGAATGACACCATCGTGGTGTATGATCGTATTAGAGAGAACCTGCAACGATCGGTCGCAGGGAAGGAAGATTTCGAAGTGACTGTGAACCGATCCCTCAATGAAACCCTCGGGCGATCGATCAACACTTCCCTTACGGTGGTCATCGTGCTTGTCGCGATCACTTTTTTCGGTGGGGAGAGCATCCGCTGGTTCGGCGCGGCGCTCCTCGCGGGCGTCTTCTTCGGCACCTATTCCTCTATCTATATCGCTTCCGCCCTCATCGTGACACGGTACAGGATGAAGAAATAATACTACGAATTACGAATCCAACTACGAATATACAAATGATGTTGCTTCGGGGAGTAGAGGGATGAGGATTCATATATTTGTAAAAGATTTGTAATTTGTAGGAGAAATTTTTATGAAGTGGAACCCGTTCAAAAAAGATGATGAGAAGGAAATCGACCTCGAGGCAAAGCTCGCGGCTCTGCCGGGTGCGCCGGATATGAGCAAGATGAATTTCATGCAGAGGATGGCGATGAAGAAATTTCTCAAGATGAGTCCGGAGGAACAGCGGAAGATGGCGGCGAAGATGATGACGCCGAAGAATGTGGAGAAGAACAAGGATGAAATCCTCGCGGGACTGGAGAAGATGCGTGCGTCCCGGCAGATTTCTGATGATCAGTATCGTTTGGCGAAGAAGAAACTGGGACTTTAGAGGAGTATTTTGTATTTCGTATTGCGTATTTCGTATATAATAGAGGGGTATGATTGAACAGGAACAAAAAATTGATGAAGTATTGGATCGAGGGACAATCGTTTCGATTCTTCCAGACAAGGATGCTTTTCGTGCGAAATTGCTCGCCGGGGAGAAACTCCGCTTCTATATCGGCTTCGATGCCACGGCGCCGACACTGCATCTCAGTCATGCGAAGAACATCATGCTCCTTGAGAAGTTCCGAAAGCTCGGTCATGAGGTCATCGTCCTCTTTGGGGATTTCACGGCGCGTATCGGGGATCCGACCGGAGAGAAGTCGGCTCGCAAACAATTGACTCGTGAAGAGGTGTTGAAGAATGTCGAGGCATGGCGACTATTGATTAAGCCCCTCATGGATTTCGATGCCAAGGAGAATCCACCGCAGATCAAATTCAATCACGATTGGCTTTCGAAGATGTCTTTCGAGGATGTGATTTCGCTCGCTTCGAATTTCACCGTTCAGCAGATGCTCGAACGCGATATGTTCGAGAAGCGAATCGCGGCAGGAGAGCCCGTACATCTCCATGAGTTCCTGTATCCACTCATGCAGGGCTATGACAGCGTCGCGATGGGCGTCGATGTGGAACTCTGCGGAACGGATCAGACTTTCAATGCACTCGCTGGACGGACATTATTGAAAAAATTAAAGGGCAAAGAAAAATTCGTCGTGACACTCACGCTTATGGAGAATCCCGTGACGGGTGAGCTCATGTCGAAGAGCAAGGGAACGGGCATTTTCCTCGATGCGACCGCGAATGAGAAATTCGGACAGGTCATGGCTCAGCCGGACGAGATGACGAAAGTTCTCCTCGTGAACTGCACCCTGCTTCCACTGCCGGAAATCGATGATATCATGCAGGCGGAGAATCCGCGCGATGCGAAAGTGCGATTGGCGAAAGAGATCGTTACCATCTATCACGGGGCGGAGGAGGCGGAGAAAGCAGAGCGGTATTTCATCGATACCTTTTCGAAGAAACAGATCCCTCTCGATATCGCCGAGGTGTCTGTTGCCGAAGGGGAGAAATTGCTCGATGTAATTGTCCGTGCCGGATTCGCTGAGAGTAAGGGTGATGCGAGGCGGAAAATCGAGCAGGGTGGCGTGGAGATCGGTGGCGAACGTGTAACGGATTTCAATGCAGTGGTCACTTCGGATCAGAACGAAACTGTCCTCAAAGTCGGTAAAAAGGATTTCGTGAAAATCATTATTGAGTAGAAATTCAGCGGACGCACCGCCCGCAGGCACAGCGACCGTTGAATTTCTTCACGATGCGTTTTGTTTTCAAATAAAAAAGAAGGGGCGCGTTGCGTCCCTTTTTGGTTGTCATACCCGCTTGGTGTGTGGCGGTATCATTGATGCACGCCTCATCAGGGGTACCTGTCTCTTTTTCCCTGATTTCTTTTTTCGTGTTGCCATAGGGCGACTTTCCGCGCTTTGTACTTCAGATTGCTGGAGGAGTCCGCCGTTTTCGGAATGATAGAGGGTGAAATCGAATGTCGGAATATGTTTCCTATTCCAACGATGCAAAGCATCGAGGAGTCTCGTTGATATTGGCAGGACAGAGATGTCGTTGCCATCGACGGTCTGTGACTTGACGAAAGGGATGTGCCCTTCAGCAAATGGATATTCCCCGATTTGGTGTTGCGCGCCGATAATCGCGTCAAATGCCGTTGGATCCTTGGTCTCGATGTAGAGCTGTACTTTTCGTGCCATTGCATTTCTCCTTGTCTTGGCGGTTTGGTTGTCGAAGGACATCGAAGGACTTCGGTACACTCTATCGGAAAAAACTTATTTCGGCAAGGTGGTATACTGGATGGGTAATCCTTTTCAATCATTTATGAAATATTGGTTTCGCCCCGCGAGGTTTTGGAAATGGTTCGCGTTCTATTATCCCGTATCGAAAGAGGGGTGGGTGGTGACGACATTTCTTCTCTTGATCGGCGGGAAATTATTTCTCATCATTGACAGTCGATCGCATTCAGTGTCGGATACGCTCATTGGTTTCGCTCCGTGGTTCATCGCACTTGCCTGTATTTTCGATCTCCTGTGTTTCCGTCGCGGACTCTATCCATCGTGGTGGAAACAGCATAAAAAGTGAGTATGAAATCGACATCACGAAATCTGGAAAGTATTCCCGGGGTGGGGAAGAGCATTGCGCAGGATCTGCGGGATATCGGTATCGACCGCCCAAGTTGCCTGAAAGGGAAAAATCCGGAACGGTTGTACGAGAAACTCTGCCGGCTTCGCGGTCAGCGCATCGATCGATGTATGCTCTATGTCTTCCGATGCGCCGTGTACTTCGTGAATACCAAGACACATGATCCCGAAAAATTGCAATGGTGGTATTGGAAGGACGCACGGTGATACTACGAACCCTTGATTCCCCACATACGCATTGACAATAAACGGGAGAAATGGTAGTTTTTGCGGGTAGGATGGATGTGCATTATGCGCATTCTTTTTCTTTCTTTAAAAACTGGAGAATTGCCATGACTAAGAG
>CAYOIM010000042.1:0-5829 GCA_964404075.1 uncultured Bdellovibrionales bacterium
GCGATGATGGAGAAGATTAATCCGGAAGAGTGCCATATGTGGTGGACGCATACATTTTTTCGACGAATCAGGCGATTTTTGATATACTGTGCCCATGGAAAAGATCGTGATGTACAGCGATGGCGGATCGCGGGGGAACCCGGGACCGTCGGCGCTCGGCGTGTATATCGAGACACTCGACAAGCGCTTCGGGGAATTCCTCGGAACGAAGACGAATAATGAGGCGGAGTATGCCGCGATCGTTTTCGGTCTGAAGAAAATAAAGAGCCTCCTCGGGAAAGAAAGGGCGAAACAGGCGATCATCGAATGCCGGATGGACAGCGAGCTCGCCATGAAGCAGATGAATCATATCTACAAGATCGAGAATGTGAAGCTCCAGCCGTATTTTCTCGAAGTGTGGAATCTCATGCTGGATTTCAAGGAAGTGACATTCGTCCATGTGAGGCGGGAATACAATGCGATCGCCGATGCTGAGGCGAATCGCGCGATGGATGAAGCGGCACAAAAAAGTAATCTTTTTTGAATTTCTAATTTCTAATTTCCAATTTCTAAACAATATCACAATTCGTTAATCTAAAATTTCGAAATTAAGTTTTTGAAAATTGTTTGAAAATTAAAAATTGAGAATTGAAAATTATATCGAAATATGACCAAAAAGAAAATAATCATCGCAATTCTCCTCATCATCTGTATCGGTGGGTATTTCTATTATCGTAGTCAAAAGAGTGTGGTCGCCACACCGACGGAGACGGTACGGAGGAGCTCGGTCGTGGAGACGGTGAGCGTGACGGGAGAACTCGTTCCGGTCGCGTATGCCGATCTCTCCCTCAAGGCGATCGGTACGATTGACGCTGTTTTGGTGCGAGAGGGCGCCCAGGTGAAGGCGGGAGATCCGATCGTTTCCATCGATCGGACGGTATTGCAATCACAATTGAATGAGGCTCGTATCGCGGTGCGCATCGCGGAGGCGAATGAGCTCCTTGCGCGGAAGACGCCCGGAACGAAACGGGAAACGATCATGGCACGGAAGCTCGCTTCGGAACAGGCGCGGGAATCCGTCCGCGGTCTCGTGATGCAGATGAAAGAGGGGACGCTCCTCGCCCCCCTCGATGGCACGGTCGTTTCGCTCGATGCGCGCGTCGGTGAAGTCGTCTCGGTAGGGAAGGTTATCGCGCGCATTTCGAGACCGGGCGAATTCGTCATCGAGGCGCGGGTTCCGGAGTCGGATATCGCGAAGGTAAAGAGCGGTATGCGCGCGAGCGTGACCTTCGACGCGTTTTCCACGACGGAGAAGTTTTCCGCTGTCGCGACGGATATCGATACCGCGGCGACGACGCTTCAGGGTGTCGTGTCGTATGTCGTGAAATTCCGGTTGGAGGAGTCTCTTGACCGTCTGAAAGAAGGGATGACGGCGAATCTCGATATCGAGACGGCGAAACGGGAGGGTGTCCTCACTGTCCCGTTCCGCGCGCTGTTCAAATCAGCCGGCGTGACTTATGCCGAGGTGAAGCAAAGCGACGATTCATTCGAGAAAGTCGAAGTCACGACCGGACTCGAGGGCGATGAGGGGGTGATCGAGATCCTCTCGGGGCTGAAGGAGGGTGACGAGGTGACCATCGGAGCGAAACAAGCTAATTAATCATCAATCACCAAGATCCAATCACCAAATAAATCCCAATGTTCAATCGCCAATAATCAAATACGGATTGTTTTCTGAAATTTGAAAGGTTGATGATTAGTTGTATCTTGGATTTTGGTGATTGGTTATTTCCATGAAATGGATTTGATTTCTGTCCACAATCTGGAAAAAGTATACGCCAATGAGGGCGTCGAGACACGCGCCTTGGATCGCGTGAGTTTTGTCATTGAAAAAGGCGAGTTCGTCTCCATCATGGGACCATCGGGATCCGGGAAATCGACGCTCATGCAGATCCTCGGGCTCCTCGACCGATCGACGGGCGGGGAATATCTCCTCGAAGGAAAAAATATCGGTGATTTCGACGATGATCAGCTGGCGATACTGCGGAACAGGAAAATCGGTTTCGTGTTCCAGGCGTTCAATCTCCTCCCGAAGACGACGGTGTTCGAGAATGTGGAGCTCCCGCTCCTCTATGATGATGAGATCAGGGAGAATAACGATGCCCGTGTGAATGCCGCCCTCGAGGCAGTGAATATGACGCATCGCGCGCAGTATTTCTCGAACCAACTCTCGGGTGGTGAAAAACAGCGGGTCGCCATCGCCCGTGCCCTGGTGAACAATCCGGAGATCATCTTCGCGGATGAGCCGACCGGGAATCTCGATTCCAAATCAGGACTCCAGGTCATGCGGATTCTCCAGGAATTGAATAGTGAGGGGAAGACGATTATCCTCGTGACGCATGAGACCTTTACCGCGGAACACGCCAAGCGGATCCTCCGCATGGTGGATGGGAAGATCGTGTCTGATGAAGTCGTCAAGACTCGGCGATTCGCGGGAGATGAGAATGATATTTTGAAATAACATGGCACGGGTGAAGAACGGGGAGGAAGGCTCCAAATCGAAGCGAACAAAACTCCGAACGACTATCTGAAACTTCTTCAAGAGCAAACGGAATACCAAGGTGAACACGGCCTCACCCCAGAGGCCTGGATAACCCTCTTTCTTCTCCACCTGGAAGAAATGAATGAAGTGATCGATGATTACACTGGAACAGGCTCGATCAATTACAATTTGGGTGCCTATTTCCCTGCTTCCGGCGTTGTCGCGGACGGCTACTGGGGTCGCGGCAATCGGCAGGCGTTCTTGGACAGGCACAACCCGTCGAGTCGGGGTTCGTTCTATGGGTCGCGGTCCGCGGTGATGGTATGATTGGGTTGGTATTTGGGATTCGGATTTGGTTTTGGATTTTCTGCCTTGACAATATCGAAATGATATTATACTATGTAAATAGTATTTACATATTATAATATTTTACCTATAAACACTATGGATATATCCGAAATAATCGCGACTCTCGATAAATGGAATTTTTGGCATCAGACCATCGATACCGGTTTTCGTCGTGCAGGCTATTTCGAACGGTTGGAAAAATACCTGGATATACCAGAAATCATCGCTCTGACGGGTGTGCGACGATCCGGAAAGTCGACTCTCATCCTTCAGCTCATCGAGAGCCTTCTTCAAAAGGGCATACCGGCAAAAAACACCCTTTATATCAATTTTGAAGAGCCGAATTTCGGCGATACGCTCGACCTCCACTTTCTCGGAAAATTATTTGATGCGTATCTGGAATTTCATAATCCGCAGGGGAGAATGTATGTGTTTCTCGATGAGATTCAGTTGGTGGAGGGGTGGGAGAAATTCGTCGCTTCTTTGTATGATCGGCGGATGAATATCAAGATCTTCGTTACCGGGTCATCGGCGAAACTTCTGAAAGGGGAGATAGCGACTCTTCTCAGTGGGCGATATATTTCCGAAGTCATCTACCCGATCAACTTTCGCGAATTTTTGGATTTCAAGAAAATATCATATAACCCGCTCATCAAAACACCGAAGCTGTACAATGCACTGCGAGAATATATGGAATTCGGCGGATTTCCTCGGATCGTAACGGAGAAGGATGTCTATACGAAAAAGATCATTCTTTCGGAATACTTCAATTCCATTCTCGAGCGAGATATTCTTTTGTGTCATAAAGTGAGAAATACAAAGGATATCCGGGAAATCATCAACTTCACCTTCACGAATATAGCGAGTCAGATCTCGAGTTATAAGATCGAGAAGGATTTCGCTATCTCGAGTCAGAATGCGAGGCGGTATTTTGAGTATTTCAACGAGGCATTTCTCTTGCAGTTCGTGCCGTTCTTTTCCTATTCTGTCAAAAAACAGATGTACAATCCTCAAAAAGTGTTTGCTATCGATACAGGATTGCGAAATGCCGTCTCTTTCGCTTTCAGTGAAGACGCCGGGAAATTACTCGAAAATATCGTCTGTATCGAACTGCTACGGAGGAAACAAGTCCTGTATTATTGGCAGAATGAAAAAACAGAAATCGATTTTCTCTTGCGAGACGGACTCAGGGTGCGCCGCCTGGTCAATGTCTGTTATTCCTTGAGTGAGAAGACCACTCTCCAAAGAGAGTTGGCGTCGCTTGCAGTTGGTTTGAATGAATTTCCCGATACGCGTGCGGAGCTGATATACTGGGAGGGGAAGCCTATGAAAAAACATCCGAAAATAACCTGTGTCAACATCCTGGATTTTCTGCTTTCCGAAACAAAAAATTAAGCTCACCCTTCTGCCCCTCGAAAATCCCTTCAGTTCGAAACAAATACTCCCACCAGAGAAACCAATCCCGATGCGGACAAGACTGTCATCGCCTCGGTCTCGGGTAAAGATGCCGGCATCAAATGGAGCGGGCTCCTCTCCGGAGGGACACAGAAGCCTGCCCCTCCGTGGATGGGAGATCGTCCGATGACTCGGTCGCCACACGACGATTCGCTCGCGATGAGAATGATATTTTGAAATAAATGAAACTCTCGGATCCGATCAAAATTTCTTACCGCTCGCTCGCGGCTTCGAAGACGAGGTTCCTTCTTACAGTGCTCGGTATCGTGATCGGCGTCGCATCGGTCATCATGGTGATGGCGATCGGTGCGAGCGCGCAGAGACTCATTCTCTCGCAGGTGGAGAAAGTCGGCTCGAACCTCATCGGTATCCTCCCGGGCGCTTCGGAAGAGAGTGGTCCTCCGGCATCGGCATTCGGCATCGTGACGACGACCTTCCGGAATGATGATCTCCGCGCGATACGCGAGCGACGCAGTGTCCCTCATCTCGTCGCGGCATCGGGATATGTTTCTGGAGCCGCGACCGCGGAGTCGCCGACCGAATCGTTCGAGGTGAGTTTCCAGGGAGTGTCTCCGGATATGATCGTGGTCGAATCGACCAAGGTCGCCGCGGGGAGATTTTTCTTCGCCGAAGAGGAATCGAATCTCTCCCGGGTGATCGTGCTCGGCGCGACGCGTGCGCGCGAGCTTTTCCCGGATCGGGATCCGATCGGGGAGACGGTTCAGCTCTCGGATATTCCGTTCCGGGTCGTGGGCGTACTCGCTGAGCGGGGATCGACGGCATTTTCCAATCCCGATGTGCTGGTCTTCGTGCCGCTCGAGACGGCGCAGAAACTCCTCCTCGGGATCAATTACCTCAATTTCGCACGGGGAAAAGTAGATAGACCGGAGAATGTCGATCGGACGGTAGAGGACATCACCACTCTCCTCCGTGATCGGCACAAGATAGAAGACGGGGAGCAATCGGATTTCTCGGTGCGCAATACCGCCGCCGCTCTCGGCATCCTTACTACGATCACCAATGTCCTCAAGTATTTCCTCATTTCGATCGCGTCGATATCGCTCCTCGTCGGAGGCATCGGCATCATGAATTCCATGCTCATCTCGGTGTCCCAACGCGTACGGGAGATCGGACTCCGCAAGGCCGTGGGCGCGCGGCCGCATCATGTCATCCTGCAGTTCCTCATCGAATCATCGTTCATCACGCTTTTCGGGGGATTCATCGGTATTCTCTTCGGTATCCTCCTCTCATTCATCGCCGCGGTCATCATTCCGAAACTCGGGTATGATTGGCAATTCCTCGTGCCATTCTCCTCGGTCATTATCGGCTTCTTCGTCTCACTCGTTATCGGCATTGTCTTCGGTCTCTATCCCGCCATCAAGGCATCGCGCGTGAGTCCGATGGAGGCATTGCGTTATGAGTAAGGATGTGTGAGTGTGCCGTACATATATATACGCTTTCTAATCAATAGCTTGGAAACCTTTTAGCCAATTAAAGCCATCGGA
>CAYOIM010000043.1:0-5156 GCA_964404075.1 uncultured Bdellovibrionales bacterium
ATTATAGGGGGATATGGTGGAATTGGTAGACACGCTAGCTTCAGGTGCTAGTGGTAGCGATACTGTGAGAGTTCGAGTCTCTCTATCCCCACCGATGGATTAAAAAATATGTTGCCTTGGTATGTGGTGCGGGGCGCGCGAGCTTCCCCAGGAGTAGAAATGTTTTACATTTCACTACGGGGCAGGCAGGTGCTGGTGGTAGCGATACTGTGAGAGTTCGAGTCCCTGTCCGAAACGCTTCGCGCATGCGATGCGGGCGGGTCATCTCGGACACCGATAGAAAAAAGCAGTAGCCGTGGTCAGCGGTGCGGGTGCACTGCTCTGGTAAAGCGCCCATTCGGGCAGAGGAGTTCGAATCTCCTCCATGGCACAAACATTGGAAAATAGTGATGGAACGGTCGATACATTCATCGCATTTCCCCTTTGCATTTGTTCGGCATCAATAAAATGTCGGGATCGGTACTTTGCATACCGGATGCATGTGACTCTCTTCTTTTTGGGATAGTGAATATGGGCTCGCGCATTTGTGCGGAGCCGTTCAGGATAATCAGGGAGGAAAGTCTCATGTGTCCGGTATGTGCCGATCCATCGTAATTCATAAGCAGGTTTTTTCTTTTTTTGGAAAGTTCTCGTTGCAGTCAATGATCGAGCTCCAAGACGAGAGACAATAAGCAGGAAAATATATGACAGAATCAAACAACAATCCGGGATCGGTCGAGGGGATCATCTCGGGACTCTCTTCGGGTCGTGGCATGCGGCACGGGGGAAATCCCGCTCATCGCGGGAATAGCAACCGCTTTGCGCGTAAGGCTCGTCCGCAGGTACACAGCCAGATAGGCCAGTCGGCGCCGGCACCCCGCCAGGGTGTTTCTCCGCATGCCGGTGCGAAACAGGCACCGCTCCGTGGCGATTCGCGAAAGCCGGTGCAACGGCACCCGGCTCAGGTTCATGGTGGCGCTGAGCAGAGAGTGCGTTCGGAGAGCCGCGGAGAAAAAAAACAAGCCGCTCCCCGTGGTCGAAATCGAAACACGCTCGTGCGTCGGGTCATCGGTACGGAGACGAGCAATTTGACCGCGCTTGGCAACATGAGTCGTCATCCGGCGGGGGCTGTCATCGGACCCAAGCTCGTGCGGGATCGTTTGCGCATCATTCCTCTGGGGGGTCAGGAGGAAGTGGGTCGCAATATGACGATCTTCGAGTACAATGACGACATCGTTATCATCGACATGGGACTCCAGTGGCCCGAAGCCGATATGCCCGGTATCGATTATATCGTGCCGAATGTGAATTATCTCAAGGGAAAGGAGAGAAATATCCGCGGTGTGATCTTCACGCACGGTCATCTCGATCATATCGGCGCGGCACCGATCCTCCTCCGCCAGCTCGGCTATCCGACCGTCATCAGTCGCGATCTCACCCTCGCCCTCATCAAGGACAAGGTGGAAGATCAGGAGAAGGGCGCGGCGAATCGTCTGAAAATGATCCGTGTGAAGACGCTTGACGACAAGATCAAGCTCGGCGTGTTCGAGGCGGGATTTTTCGAAGTCGAACACTCGATCATGGATGCCATGGGCATCATTTTAAAGACACCGGTGGGAACCGTCATCCACATGGGCGACTGGACTATCGCCAATGAGCCGATCGATCCGCATCCGATCAGTTATAAGCCGCTCGCGAATCTCCCGCGACCGACCATCCTCATGCTCGAAAGCCTGGGCGCTTTGAAAAAGGGTCTCCCGCCATCCGAGCAGGAAGTGCACCGGAATCTGCAAGACCTCCTTGCGGGCGCGCCGGGACGCATCGTCATCGGGACATTCGCTTCGCAGATCCGCCGTATCGCCTACATCCTCGAGTATTGTGAGCGCATCGGCAAAGTCGTCGCGCTCGACGGGTACAGCATGAAGAAGAATATCGAGATCGCGAAACAGCTCGGCTATGTGAAGATGAAGCCCGAGACTTTGATCACGGTGAATGACATCCACAAATACCCGGAGAGCAAGATCGTCGTCATCTGCACCGGTGCGCAAGGCGAACTCAATGCCGCCTTGGCGAAGATCGTGACGGACAATCATCGCTTCATCAAATTGCAGAAGAACGACACGATCGTCTTCTCCTCATCCGTCATCCCGGGCAATGAGCGCGCCATCCAGCGGCTCAAGGACAACCTCTATCGCAAGTGCAACCATGTGATTCATTCCGACATCATGGATATTCACATCGGAGGGCACTCGACCGCCTCAGGTATCGAAGAGGTGCTCCGTCAGGTACAGCCGACCTATTTCCTTCCGGTCTATGCGAATCATTACTTTTTGAAGGAAGCCGGGAAAATCGCTCAGCGCCTCGGCTATCCCGACAAGAATATCGCCGTGCTCGATAACGGGCATGTGTTCGAGGTGGATGCCGACGGCATGGGCAAGGTTCTTCCGGAAAAGGTGGATTCGAGCTATGTCTTCATTGACGGACTCGGTGTCGGCGATATCGGCCATGTCGTCTTGCGCGATCGGCAGATGCTCGCCGAGGATGGCATGGTCATGATTACGGTTGTCATCGATTCCAAGACGAAGAAGATCGTCGGGAATGTGCAGATCACCTCGCGCGGATTCATCCATGTGAAGGAGAATTTCGACCTCGTGAACGAGACCAAGCGGAAAGTGCAGAAGGCGGTGCAGGATTATACTTCCAAGGGCACATCCATCGACTGGGACGCTGTTCGAAATGAAATCCGCGAATCGGTCGGACAATTCCTCTTCACCAAGACGGAACGCCGTCCGATGGTTCTCCCGGTCGTCATTGAGGTGTAATAGCGAATATCTTATGACGAAGAATACGAAAAAAAACTTGGCGATATTCGAAGGGGCGAGGATCCGTCGTGTGTGGGATGAGAAACGGGAAAAGTGGTTTTTCTCGGTTATTGATGTCGTTGCTGTTTTGACGGAGCAAGTGGATTTCAAAAAGGCTCAGAGCTATTGGACAACCCTGAAAAGCCGCTTAAAGAAAGAGGGGAACGAGTCTGTCACAAAATGTGACAGACTCAAATTACTCTCTTCTGACGGGAAAATGTACGCCACTGATGTTGCTGATGTAGAAACTTTGCTTCGAATCATCCAATCCATCCCGAGTAAAAAAGCCGAGCCGATAAAGCTCTGGCTCGCCAAGGTCGGATATGAACGGATGGAAGAAATAAATGATCCCGAGAGAGCACTCAATCGCAGTCGCGAGTATTGGCAGACAATGGGTCGGAGCGAGAAATGGATACAACAGAGGATGATGGGACAGGAGATTCGCAATAAACTGACGGACTATTGGAAAGAGAATGAAGTGAGTGAGCAGGAGGAATATGCGATTCTCACCAATATCATTCATGAGGAGTGGGCGGATGTGTCGGTGCGGGGTCACAAGAAATTAAAGAGTTTGAAAAGGGAAAATCTGAGGGATCATATGACCGATGCCGAGCTCGTCTTCACGGCACTCGCGGAACTCTCGACGAGACAGATAGCGGAGACCATGGAGGCGAAGGGCTTGGAAGAGAACAAGGTACCGGCGAAGAAAGGCGGACGCATCGCGAGGAATGCGCGCCTGGAATTGGAGGAGAAGACGGGCAGGAAAGTCGTCAGTGAAAAGAATTTTAAGTCTCTGTCGGCGCGAAAGGAATTGAAGAAATAGGGCTGGCAAGAGGGAAGTCATGCGTTGTCATTCATTTCACTCAGTAATAAGGCTTTATGTAAGCCTTATTACTGTATTTAAGAAAAAAGTATCACCTTTGATTTTCCGAGAAATTTCTGGAGAAAATAAGGGTATATCTCACCCTTCTGAACGCGGATATAACCGCTCTTGACAGGCTTTGTTTGCCTGCTATAATGGCTAAGCAATTTGAGAGCGATTTGCTCCCTCATTATTTTGTTTTCCTTAAAAATTGAAGGTGAATAAACAACAACAATGTGATCACAATTTTTTGTGGTCAGTCTTCACTCCTTCTTCGGAGGGAATGGAGTCTCCGTCTTATACTTTTTTTTCGAGGATTTTTTGCAAGTCTCTTATTTTTTGGGGTTTACTCCAGAAGGTGAGAGCAGAGTAAAAAAATCCTTATTGGGAATCGTTCACGCAAGTAAATGGATTCTTCTTTTTGAGAGTTTGATCCTGGCTCAGGATGAACGCTGGCGGCGTGGATAAGGCATGCAAGTCGAATGCCACACCAATTCTGGCGATGACATATTGTTTCTGTGGGCGTGAAGGCGAAGCCGCTTCGCTCTCGCGTGTGCTGAAATGTATGAGCGTCGATGGAATTGGTGTGGCATGGCAAACGGGTTCGGAACGCGTAGGAACTTACCCTGAAGTCGTGAATAATCCGGAGAAATCCGGAACAATGCACGATGTCCTCTACGGAGGAAAGATTTACCCCCACACCAATTTTTTCAAAGAGTATGGATTCATGATTGCTTATGGTTGTCATGTGATAATACTGGAGAAATTGGTGTGAGGGTTTATCGCTTCGGGAGAGGCCTGCGTCCTATCAGCTAGTTGGTGAGGTAATAGCTTACCAAGGCGATGACGGGTAGGGGGTGTGAGAGCATGGCCCCCAACATTGGAACTGAGACACTGTCCAAACACCTACGGGTGGCTGCAGTCGAGAATATTCGTCAATGGGCGAAAGCCTGAACGAGCGACGCCGCGTGCAGGAAGAAGGTTTTCGGATTGTAAACTGCTTTTCTCTGGGAACAATGCGTGTCTCACTTTGTTCGACACAACAGTTTGTAAAGTTATAAAGTTTGTAAAGTTAAATGCATCTGTATTTCTGCTGTATGAACTTGATAGACTTTCACCTTTATGAATTTGTCTGTGGTGGGTGAAACGAGACACGGATGAGTGTACCAGAGGAATAAGAGGTTACTAACTCTGTGCCAGCAGTAGCGGTAATACAGAGACCTCAAGCGTTATCCGGATTTATTGGGCGTAAAGCGCAGGTAGGCGGGTATGTTAGTCGGATGTCAAATCTCTCGGCTCAACCGGGAACAGGCATTCGAAACGGCATACCTCGAGAATATGAGAGATCAGTGGAATTTATGGTGTAGTAGTGAAATGCGTTGATATCATAAGGAACACCCAAGGCGAAGGCAACTGATTGGCATATTTCTGACGCTGAGCTGCGAAAGCGTGGG
>CAYOIM010000044.1:0-1274 GCA_964404075.1 uncultured Bdellovibrionales bacterium
ATGAAGCCTGCACCTATCAATAGCAATGCGGTCGGATTTCCAAAAATATTACCCCCCACTCCTTGTTCATCCGATCTGATACCATCTTGAAAAATGAGATAGGCGCCAAAAAATTGCAAAAGCACGCCTATTACCAAATAGGCAATTTTTTTAAAATCGCTTCGGAAGGAATACAATAACCCAAAAAACCAAGCAAGAACGATTAATAGTAGTAGTATGATCATAAAATGTATTTTTGATACAGGAGCAATGGTTATTTGATTGATCTTGTATTCATTACTCTATTAAGAAGGATTACAAAGCGCATTTACAGTTTTCAAATAACCAACATTTGGTCGAGCAGGCTCGAGATTCCATGGCGCCTTAAAGCCACCCGCCCAATCAGCATGACAAAAATACTGATTGTACATTGACCAATATTCCGATGTTCCCGATTTCTTATTCCAATGTTTGCTCTTTGGTGTTTTATCCAATAACTCTTGCCACGCACCTGATTGGAATCCGCCTCCTAACCAAGCTCCACAAGAAGTTGGCGTAACACTAGCCGACCAAGGATACTTTCCTCCTCTATCTATCCATTTTACGGATTTTATAGCTGCGCCACACCAAATTGGATCAGCGACCACGGGAAATGTTGTTGCTTTTTCAATTTCCACATATTGTCTTAATACGGTTCCTTTAATAGTATAATATGTAGGTATATCATTCCCATCGGCATCTCTTGCCCATGGATGTGGAATATAAGTAAGTACGCTTCCTCTTCGGTTGCGGATTGTAATATTTCCAAAATCATCTTGCGCCAGGTAATATCCAGCAGGAAGCTCTACGGGGAAGTCATAATGTTTATCAGAATCTTTTGAATCAATTTTAATAATTTGTCGTACGCCTCCTTCGATAGATTGCACGACTACATCGAGATCATCAGAAGTGGAGACTATTTGCCCGTCAATCATTCCCATTTCAATATTCTCTGAATCAACATTCGGCATGCCAATAGTAATCCCGACACCTTTCTTTTCAAGCGTGACACTATTTTCTTCAGCGCTAATTTCAACTTCAATCCCAAAAGATTTTTGTTCTTGCACAAATGTGTTGTCATCTTCCTGAGCAATCTTTTTTATGGGCATGTTCCCAGGGGATTGGTCTTCAACTATATTTAGAATTTGTTCTTTCGTAGTGTCATTTTCTGACGCAATCTTCTTTGCAGTGAGGTTCTCAGTAGCTTGAGCGGGAAATGCAACGACAAACGCGCTAAGTACTACTATTAACAGAGC
>CAYOIM010000044.1:1374-4901 GCA_964404075.1 uncultured Bdellovibrionales bacterium
TAATTCTCTCAAAATCGCCTGGAAATAGGAAAGGGAGATAAACCGCAGGCTCTGGGATGTGTGTCTTTTTCTGCTTGCTGGGGAGGAAGGGAAATCTCATTACTCACTTTCGTATAACTGATTTGTTGGGGAGGAAGGGATCGAACCTTCGGAATGGAGCCTTCAAAGGGCCCTGCCTTACCACTTGGCTACTCCCCAAATTTAGATAGTAGATAACGATTCGCACATTCTGGATCCCGCATCAAGTGCGGGATGACAAAATCAAAGCTCGGTTTTTATTCTTCAATCGTAAATCTAAAATCATCAATCAAACTCCTTCTTCGACGAGCTTGCCGCCGAGCATCTCCATGGCTTTGGAGAGCAAAGGATTGGCCTGCTCATCGGTCGCCTCCGTCTCGATCGGCTTGTCGCTTCCGGCGGTGACGACGATGATTTCCGGAACCGACCCGAGTATGGTATCAAAGGCTTTCTCCAGCGTCAAACGATTCTCCGGTTTCATGAGTTGATCCCGGTGAAAGGCAAAGGAGACGGTGAGCGTGATGTGATTTCCGGAGACATGTGATGCGAAGCAGTTCGTGAGACCGAGAGCGAGGGAGGCATTGAGCCGGAGCGCTTCACGGAGGATATTCGGCCATTTGCTCTGGATGGTCTCAAGCGAAATGAACCCCGGTTCACTTTTTTCTTTTATGGTTGCCGTAGCCTGTTTCACAACCGGAATATCATCGGTTGGAGGATTCTGTATTTTTGTCGGTTGGGGAGTTGGTGATACGGGAGGTTTCGGTTGTATTTCCCGATCAATCTTTTTTTCTATTTGGATTGGTTCCGGTGTGGGAGTGTCGTCCGGATTCGCGGACTTGGCGATGGCTATTTCCAGGGCGAGCTCCGGGAGGGAAGTATTCTTGGCATCGCGCGCCGCGACCTGGAAGATTTCGATAAATGAGATGACTTTCTCGAGGGAGAGGGATGTGCCGAGGGAGAAGAGCGATGCTTTTTCTTCTTTCGTGAGGATGCCGAATGCGGGATCGTTTGTTTCCACGCCGGCTCGGACGAGGAGAAGGAGCCGGAGGATGTCGAGCGTCGTATCGAGGAAGTCGGAGATGCTGACGCCCTTCTCGGTGAGCGTCCGGACGAAGAGGAGTGAGGGGAGGAGTCCTCCAGTCGTGAGTGTTTGGAAGAACGAGAGCACGATATCGCGTCCGGTGAGACCGAGGAGCAGAGTGACTTCTTCCGATGCGATGGATTTCTTTCCGGAGAGGGTCGCAACCTGATTGAAGAGTGATTCGGCATCACGCATGCCTCCTTCGGCGGCGGAGGCGATGAGGAGGAGCGCCTCCTTATCGATGCTGATCTTTTCTTCTATGGCTATTTTTCCCAATTTCTCCGCGATGGCGGAGACGGAGAATCGTCCGAGGTCAAACCGCTGGCAACGGGAGATGATGGTATCGGGGACTTTTCTCGGATTGGTGGTGGCGAAGATGAAGATGACATGCGCCGGAGGTTCCTCGAGCGTCTTGAGGAGCGCATTCCATGCGCCGATGGAGAGCATGTGCGCTTCGTCGATGATATAGATCTTGTAGGGGGCGAGTGCCGGAGGGAATTTCACCGTTTCTCTCAGCTCGCGGATATTGTCCACGCCCGTGTTCGACGCGGCATCGATTTCCATGATGTCGAGGGAGCGGTTCTCGGCCATGAGGAGGCAGTGGGGACATTTCCCGCACGGTTCGCCGTCCTGACTGTCACTGCAGGTGACGGCCTTCGCGAAGAGTCTCGCGAGGGTGGTTTTGCCGATGCCTCGGGAACCCGTGAAGAGGTAGGCGTGACCCGGCTTCCCTCTGGCGATGCTTGTCCGGAGGATGCGGACGGTCGTATCCTGACCGATCACATCGGCGAAGAATTGCGGGCGATATTTTCGGGAGAAGGACATAGGGGAAGAAGTTAGAATATAGAATGTAGAGATGAGATATGAGAGTAGTATATCAATGAAAAAGCCGTCGGGAAAGACGGTCGTTTCTTGGCTCTATCATCTCATTGTTCATCTCTGTTCTGGCTATTTTTTGAAGACGAAGAGTTTGTAGCCGATGAAGTTCCAGATGAGGGAGATACTGGTCGCGAGGAGTTTGGCGACATTGGCCCAGAGGATGGGAGAGATGTCGAATACCGGAGTGATGAAAGTGGTGATACCGGCGACGATACTGCTGTTGATACCGGAGCCGATGAGGCTGATGGTGATGAATTGGGCGAATTTCGTTTCCTCACGATTCTTCGTGACATCCTGGAATGTCCAGTATTTGTTCATGAAATAGCTGTTGATGACAGCGACGAGGAAGGAGATGGTGTTGAGGACGAACAGACCGGAACCGCTCGTGATGCCGGTCAGTCTAATTTCGATATTGAGTACGGCAAAATCGATGGCCGTATTGATGCCACCGATGACGACGAAGACAGAAAACTGTTTGGCAACCCGCAGAAGGCGTTCCCTGGAGAGATCCATGAGTGAGTCGTTGAAAATTATGGCACAGGGTCATTCCTTCGCGACCGCTTCTTTTTCCTTCAGTTCTTTTTCGACGGACTCCATATCCCGCACCCATTCGTCGAGGAAAGAGAGATCGCTTCCGGAGGCAGTCGTCGCGGCAGGTGTTGCGGTCAGATCGGGTGCCGGCGTGACCGATCCCGTCTCTTCTTTCTTCATGGCATGGACCCAGTCATCGAGGATGGTCGGATCTTTCGGCGTTTTGGAATCAGGATGGCTGAAACGGGAGGAGGGCTCGGCATCGACTTCCTCATGCGGTGTCTGAAGCGATGATTTCAGATTGGTTTTCCAGTTGCTGAAAGTGGCATCGGTGGAAACTTTCGCCGTCGGAAGATTTTCGGCATAGCGACCCTTCTGAAGGACGCTCTCGAGAGCGGCGAAACTCGATGGCATATCGCGGGGAATGAGTGCGGCAACTTCGTCTCCCGGTTCGGCCTTGAAATAAGTGATGGAGGCGAGGAGCACGCGATACGGAGTGCCTTCGGTCACGATGTAGTAATTGCCCTTGTCATCCTGGGTGATGATACCGATGATGTGTCTGCGTTCGATCGGTCCGATCTGCTTGTAGACGAATGATCCGTCGCTCGTGATCGTGAGTTTCAGCATGTCGCCCTCGACGAGTTTGGACTTGGAGGCATAATTGGCGGGCACGGGGTATTGTTTCCCATCGGAGCCGAACATAATCTGCCCGTCAAAGGTTCCTTCGACGACGGTGCCGTTCTCGTCATCCAGCTTCCTCGGGCGACCGGTTTTTTTCTTGCCTTCCAGCTGAAGGAGCATCGCCTTGGCACCCTGAATCGTCCGCTCGGCGTTATTGATCATCTCCCGGAGAGATCGGATTTTTTGTGATTGTTCGGCGCTCTCCCTGGTTTCTTCGTCGTGAGCGGCGGTAATATCGTTTGACATAGCGATTTCCCTGGTGCAGACCCAGGTTTTTTTATGTTTGTTTACGCTTGCCCCCATTATACGAAAGACCTAGTTTTTTTGCAAATCCTTG
>CAYOIM010000045.1:0-2134 GCA_964404075.1 uncultured Bdellovibrionales bacterium
GATGCCGCCCTTGTTCCAGGGGTGACAACGAACGACTCTCTTCAGTGAAAGTAGCATTCCTCTCGTGATGCCGAAACGGTTGATCGCCTGATAGGAATACTCACTGCAACTGGGATGGAATCGGCACCATCGCTCGCCAAGAATCCTGCCGAGCAGTCCATGATCGAGGGAGAGGGTTTTTTGATACACCCTAATAAGGGAAAGGAGAATTTTTTTCATAGTTTTTTGGTGAAAGATTTTTTTTAGCGGACGCAAATTTCCAAACAGCGGTCGCACCGCCCGCAGGCGCAGCGACCGCTCTCTTCATGAATGACGAATGCCACAGACCAAAGCGGTCGTTCCGCTTTTGGAGCGGTGCGACCGCTGGGAATGACGCAAAGTCTTTTCTTAGGTATAATGGAAACACGATAAAGAAGCAAACAAAAAAATACACTAAGTAGATTTTTTTCAGCGGAGGCACCGCCCGCAGGCGGAACCACCGTTGAATAAAATCCCGGCTCTATTCTATGAAAATCATCCGGCATCAATCGCTCACCTGGATCGATTTCGAAGATCCGAAGGAAGATGACATCCTCTACTTGCAGGAGAATTTCAATGTGCATCCCCTCGCGATCGAGGAATTCGTGACCCCGACCTATCAGGCGAAGGTGGTACAGTATGACCACTGCCTCTTCCTCTCCGTGCACACGCCCCTCTTCGATGTGGAGCATCGGACGACCTATCCGGGCGAACTCGACATCATCCTCACCAAGGATCACCTCATCACCGGACACAAGCAGTCCATCTATCAGTTGGAGCGATTCTTCGATGAGCTCCGGAAGAGCGAAGGGAAAAGGCGCATCCACCTGGAGAAGACGCCTGCACATCTCCTCTACGCGATTCTTGAGATCTTGCTCAATTCCTGCTTCCCCCGGCTCAATCATATCGCGGAGAAGCTCGACTTCATCGAAAGCCAGGTGTTCGCCGAGAAGGAAAAGGAGATGGTCTATGAGATCTCCGTCGCCAAACGGGACATTCTCAATTTCCGTCGCACACTGAAGCCCCAAAGGTCCATCCTCGAATCCCTCATCGCGCATGATCACCCGTTCATTTCCGATGACCTCCGTGTGTATTTTCAGGATCTCATCGGGACGAATATCCGTATCTGGAATATTCTCGAGAGCAGTAAGGAGACGATCGAAGCGCTCGAGGCGACGAACAATTCCCTCCTCTCGAACAAGCTCGACCTCACCATGAAGGTGCTCACGATTTTCTCCGCGGTGCTCCTTCCGATGTCGGTGTATACGAATATGCTCGCGATGAGCGCGTCCATCCCATTCGGCAATCATCCGAATGCATTCTGGATCCATACCTTCATCATGCTCGTGATTGCTTTCATCACCATCGTCATCTTCCGTTGGAAGAAGTGGTTTTAGCAAACAGCGGTCGTTCCGCTTTTGGAGCGGTGCGTCCGCTGTTTGCGACGATCAAAAAAAAGGCCAGTCGCGGGGGTTCCCGTGGCTGGCTTTTTGCAAATTGCTCAGAGTGGCCTCCCCGCCATGCTGACCATGATCGCCTCCACCATTGCCTTGAGCTCAGTCATGTCCTGCTTCACTTCACACAGGTACGAGATGAGCAATTCGTTTTCAAGGCTACTGAGTTTTTTCACCTCCTCCAAATACAATATGAGGTGAGCAAACTTTTCCGAGGGTGATACTTCACAGTCTGCTCGGATTTTCGCCTGAGCGGCAGATACTTTTGCCTCTCGAATCGCTTCGAGCAGGCGCTGAAAGCGAACATCGGTTTCCGTATCCATGGCGGTTACCAGTGCGTGACGGCATAGGCGATGACCGTGACGCAGGTTATGGCATTGAGGCCGATGTTCACCATGCCTTCAGCGGCGATGAATTTGAGTGCCTTATGGAATGGCAACAGATTTAGGCCGACGCAAATTGCTTCGACACGGAATAGTTTGGCGAGTTCGTTCACGACATGATGCGGATAGCAAATCTCAAGGTTTCCTTTGATGGACAGATCCGCGAACATTTCCTCACGATACGCGAGTATCCTCAGGGTGATTTCATCGAGCTCGGCGTCCGATGAGATTGGCATATGTGAATTCACTCG
This sequence comes from uncultured Bdellovibrionales bacterium, assembly GCA_964404075.1. Lineage (GTDB taxonomy): Bacteria > Patescibacteriota > Minisyncoccia > Moranbacterales > UBA1568 > CAYTED01. The sequence goes on from CAYOIM010000045.1 coordinate 2,107, forward strand.
GATTCTATCTTCGATAAGTTTCAAATAC
>CAYOIM010000045.1:2234-4872 GCA_964404075.1 uncultured Bdellovibrionales bacterium
CCGACCGCGAGCAATGTCTCCCATTATGCGAAACTCGTCCAGAAGAAAGCGCTCCTCCGGCGACTCATCTCCACCGCGACCGATATCGCCGAGATGGGATACGACGAGAGCGAAGATGTGCACAAAGTCCTCGACGAGGCCGAGCAGAAACTGTTTGCCGTTTCCCAGAAATACATCAAGCAGGATTTCGTTCCGATCCGTTCCATCCTCGAATCGGCGTTCGACCGCATCGACGAATTGCACAAGAACGACGGCGCCATGCGCGGCGTGCCGAGTTGGTATCATGACCTCGATCAATTGCTCGCCGGCTTTCAAAAATCCGATCTCATCATTCTCGCCGCTCGTCCATCGGTGGGGAAGACGACACTCGCGCTCGATATCGCGCGGCAGATCGGCACGCTCTCGAAGATTCCGGTCGGCATCTTCTCTCTCGAAATGGGTGCCGATCAGCTCATCGACCGCATGATCGCGGCGCAGGCGGGCGTCGACCTGTGGCGACTCCGTACGGGCAAGCTCTCGAGCGAGGGCGAGCACAATGATTTTCAGCGGATCGGCGAGGCGATCGGCATTCTCTCTGAAGCGCCGGTTTTTATCGATGATTCCGGATCGCTCAACATCATGGAGATGCGGACCATGGCGCGACGCCTCCAGGCGGAGCATAACCTCGGTCTCATCATCATCGATTATCTCCAGCTGATGGAGGGTCGCTCGAGGAGTAGTGAGAATCGTACCCAGGAAATCTCCGAGATCTCCCGCGGATTGAAACAGCTCGCCCGAGAGCTCAATATCCCGATCATCGCGCTCTCCCAGCTTTCCCGTGCGGTGGAATCCCGTCCAGATCAGCGACCGAAACTCTCCGATCTGCGCGAATCCGGCTCAATCGAACAAGATGCGGATGTGGTGATGTTCCTCTACCGCGAGGATCGCGTGAAAGCGGATACGCCGAACAAGAATATCGTGGATATCATCGTCGCCAAGCACCGGAATGGTCCGGTCGGTCAGGTATCGCTCTATTTTCAGGAGAATTCCACGACCTTCAGAAATCTCGAGCGAGCACATGCCGACTACGACAATAACCAATGACCAAAATCCAATCATCAAAATATACGAATGTTTTGATTATATTGATTATTGGTGATTGATTATTATTTGGTTATTGGATTTTGGTCATTGGTTATTTTATTGTTATGCGTTACCCAAAGCCTTTCCAAGATCTCATCGCGCATTTTTCTTCGCTCCCTTCGGTCGGACCGAAGATGGCGGAACGCCTCACCCTGTCCCTGTTCAAGCGGGATGAGGCGGAGATACGGGCGTTCGCCGAGGCGTTGGAATCCCTCCACTCGCTTCGGTTCTGCTCACGCTGTTTCCATATCGCCGAGGACGAGCTCTGCTCCATCTGTGCGGATGAGCGGCGCGATCATACGGTGATCTGCGTGGTGGAGGAACCGCTCGATGTCATCGCGATCGAGCGGACGGGCAATTATGCGGGTCTGTATCATGTGCTCGGCGGACTCGTCGAACAAGGAGGAGCGGGCAATCGTCTGACTATTCCGGAGCTCATTTCGCGGATCGGAAATGACCGGGTGAGGGAAGTGATCCTCGCGATGAATCCGACGACCGAGGGCGATTCGACCGCGTATTACCTGAAGACCAAGCTTCTCCCGACGGGCGTGAAGATCACCCGTATCGCGCGCGGACTCGCGACGGGCGGCGATATCGAGTATGCCGATGAGATGACCTTGACAGCCTCGCTTGCCAATAGGTCACAAATGTGATATAATACTAGAAAGTTTGTCAGGTGTTTTTTTTATTCATTTTTTTGTTGGAGGGGGAAATGAGTGGAATGCCGTTAAAAAAAGATGAGGATTCATTCATTATTTTTGGAAGGAGGGAAATCGGAGACCTTTTACATGATAATGAAACCGGCGATAGCGTCATCGTCGATTTCTTTCATCACTATCCCGGGCGTGAGACTTGTCAGAGCTACTTCATACTCGCGGATGATGATGGAAACAGAGCGGAAGCATGCATATTTCGCTATGATAGCCTGATTTCAGGGGATGAAGTCATTCGTTTTATTGTGCAGACAGGCAAGCTCTTGTGGCTATTATCAAGTTCGCACAATACAAGCAAGTGTCTGTTCTTGAGCAAAATCAAGAAATTCGATTACTTCCTCCCCGCTCTCGCGCCGAATACTCTGGAGTGTTTACTACGACGGATAGCGACTGTCGATAGGAAACATGAGTTTGTAGCAAATGTCATGGGCAGTCACTCAGGTCAGGATACTCTCTTGGCACATTTGGAGTTTTCGATGTCTTCAGTGTCAAGAGAGGCAGCGAAGAAAATGCTCGTGACGCATCGTGGGTTTGTTAAGGGAGGATGAATATGACGACTTGGTTTAAGGGGGACATTGTTCCCCCACTCTCACCCGCGGAGCGCGATCGCCGTCAGTCGGAAAATGATCGGATGCGGGTCGTATGGTACCAGAAACATCGTCCGGAAAATATCGTGGTACTTCCCTTGTCGGAGGTGCCACCGAGTTATCGGCACTTCCTTCCGAAGGAAGATGGTTGAGCAGAATGTCGAGCTGGCAGAGGGAGAGCCATCCCCCTGCCGGTTTTTTTATGTAAATCAAGCT
>CAYOIM010000046.1:0-1096 GCA_964404075.1 uncultured Bdellovibrionales bacterium
TCGAAGAAGAATTTCAAGAAGACAAGTATTCGCGCGAAACTATCTTGACGAAGATTCATAGTACATGGTATACTATGAATTATGAACTATTTTGTTATGGGAAATAGGGAAAAAATTGTCAAATATATCAAAGAAAATGGTCAGGCGACGGTTCAAGAACTTGCATTGAGTCTCGGTATATCGCTTTCAATGACGCATCGCCATTTGAAGACCCTGGTCGGTAGCGCCATATTGCAAAAGGTAGGTTCGGCTCCGCGCGTATTTTATATCGTCAATGAAGGAGTGGACACACACACCGGTGTGGTAGTGATGGATGATGCGATCCGTCAGTTGATTAACAAAAATTTTCTTCTGATTACCCCACAGGGGCAGAGAGTGGATGGCGTGGATGGTTTTGTGAGGTGGTGCATCGAGCGAGGATACGATACCGAGGAAAAAGCACATGAATACGAAAAACTGTTTTATAAGTATGAGCGTATCCGCAAGGACGGATTGTTCGATGGAATGCTGAAATTTCGTAATACTTTTAAGGAGATCTGTGTTGATGGGGTGTATTACATTGATTTCTACGCATGGGAAATTTTCGGGAAAACTCAGCTCGGACAATTGCTCTTGTATGCGAAACAAAGTGAGGATAGGGAGATGATGAAAAATGTAGTGGAGATTGCAAGCCCACATATTATCCGGATGATACAAAAATATAGGATAGAGGCAATCGGATATATTCCGCCAACTGTAAAGCGTTCCGTTCAATTGATGGGTGTACTCGAGAAAAGCATTCAAACAAATCTTTCCGTGATTGCTATCGAGAAAGTGCCCGGCGAAATTCGAGTTCCGCAGAAAACACTTTCAAAGTTGAAGGATCGGATGGATAATGCCCGGGCAACGATTTTCGTGTCAGATCGACGGCAATTTGGGACAGTACTTCTCATCGATGATGCGGTCGGGTCCGGAGCAACACTCAATGAAGTTGCTTGTAAACTGAGGAAACAGAAAGTCGCCAAAAAAGTCATAGGACTTGCCATCGTAGGAAGCGTAAAGGGATTTGATGTCATCAGTGAAGTATGATCAGTAAAAATGTAAAACTCGTCGTATT
>CAYOIM010000046.1:1196-4598 GCA_964404075.1 uncultured Bdellovibrionales bacterium
GGATTTGATGTCATCAGTGAAGTATGATCAGTAAAAATGTAAAACTCGTCGTATTTGTTCCGCTCTCGCATGCGGATATCGTTCGGCAGGCGTTGGGTGAGGCAGGCGCGGGAAGAATCGGCAATTATGATTTCTGTTCGTTCTCATCTCGTGGTACCGGACGATTCCGTGGTAATGAACTTTCGAATCCGGCCATAGGCGAGACAGGGGAATACGAAAGTGTCGAAGAAGAGCGGATCGAAGTCATCGTTCCGAGAGAAATCTTGAAAGAAGTGATAGAAAAGATGAAATCCGTGCATCCCTACGAAGAAGTCGCTTTCGATATCTATGCGCTGGAGGATTGTCGATGAACTTGGTTCGACAAATAGGTGTATTTCCTCTAGACTCTACTTTTTAACCCCTCATCTCTGCCGAAGCTATGAAATACGAAAAAGTCACTCTGAAAAACGGTCTGCGCGTTCTCCTCGCGCCGATGAAGGAAACTGAGACGGCGACGGTATTCGTCATGACCGGCGTCGGATCACGATTCGAATCGCGCAAGGAAAACGGTCTCGCGCATTTCCTCGAACACATGTTTTTCAAGGGGACGGAGAAACGACCGGCGACCATGGATATCAGCCGCGAGCTCGATGCGATCGGCGCGGAGTATAATGCATTCACCGGCAAGGAATACACGGGCTACTATGCCAAGGCGGACAAGAAACACTGGATGACGGCACTCGATGTGGTGTCGGATATCTTCCTCCATGCGAAAATCGAGCAAGAAGAGATCGATCGCGAGCGGGGAACCATCCTCCAGGAGATCAACATGTATGAGGATATGCCGATGCGTCACATCAGCGATGTCTGGGAACAGCACCTCTACGGCGATACGCCCCTCGGTTGGCGCATTCTCGGCCCGAAGGACAATATCAAGTCCTTCAAGCGGAAGGATTTCGTGAAGTACCTCAATCGTGGGTATGTCGCGAAAAATGTGGTCGTCGGCGTCGCGGGAAATATCGATCAGAAGAAAGTGCTCGCCGCGATCGAAGAGCGATTCGACGGCATGCGTGAGGGAGAGAAACCGGTATACAAGAAATTGAAGGAAAAACAGTCGGCACCGGAGATCTTCCTCCATCACAAGAAAACCGATCAGACGCATCTCCTCCTCGGGGTGCGGGCGTACCCGATGGATCACCAGGATCGCTATGCCGTCTCCGTACTCGGGACGATACTCGGCGGCGGCATGTCGAGCCGGCTCTTCATGTCGGTGCGGGAGCGGCGTGGTCTCGCGTACAGCGTGCATACCGGTGGGGAGACCTACTATGATGCGGGATACCTCGCGACGCAGTGCGGCGTCGAGCATCAGAATCTGGAGGAGACCGTGAAAGTAATCCTCGATGAGTATCGGCTCATCGCGACGGAGCCTGTCCCGTATGATGAGCTCAGCAAGGCGAAGGAATATATCAAGGGAAAGCTCGCGATGAGCCTCGAAGGATCCGACGAAGTGGTGGAGTATCTCGTCTCGCAGGAGATCCTCCGTGGGAAGATCGATATGCCCCATGACAAGATGAAGAAGGTGGACGCAGTCACGGCAGAGGACATCCTCCGTGTCGCGAAGGACCTCTTCGTGAACAAGAAACTCAATCTCGTCGTCATCGGACCACATACGGCGAAAGCGAAGTTTTCGAAATTGTTAAGTATAGAGAATTGAGGTGGAGAATGTGGAATATAGAATGTAGAATATGGAAACGGAACAAAAAAAGAAAATCAGCGCATTTACCGATTTGATCGTATGGCAAGAGGGGCACGCGTTGGTTTTGGATGTGTATAGATATTCTGAAACATTCCCACAAAAAGAAATATTTGGTTTAACCAATCAAATGCGACGAGCAACCGTCTCAGTAACTTCGAATATTGCGGAGGGATTTTCAAGGCAGTCAATGAAAGAAAAAGTACAATTTTATTCTATCGCCAAGGGGTCTCTCACTGAGTTGCAGAGTCAGTTGTTGGTAGCAAGGGATGTGGGATTTTTAAGAGGAAAATTATAAGATTCTCTCAAGAAGAGTTGATACGGTCGGAAGATTGTTGACGGGATTTATCCAAAAGACAAAGTCGTTTGCTTGATCGGATTTTTGCTCTATATTCTACATTCGACATTCACTATTCGCATAGTATCCTATGACCATCAACGAACGCGTGGATGCCGGGACGAAACTCCTCATCCGGGCGGCGCTCATCACCGGACTGCTCTACCTGCTCTATCTCATCCGGAGCGTGGTGCTGCTTACATTGCTCTCGGTGCTGACTTCGGCGGCACTGGTACCGGCGATCGGGAAGTTCCGGCAGTGGGGGCTCTCGCGGACAGCAGCGGTGATCGTCGTGTACACTCTGCTCTTTGCGGCATGCACGATTTCGATCGCGGTCTTTCTCCCGCTCTTCTTCTCGGAAGTGAAGGAGTTCCTCCGGACATGGCCTCTCTATGCGTCGCGGCTCGATTCCTTTCTCAGCGGACTCGCGGAGTATCTCTCGAACATCGGGATCGATTTTAACAAGGACCAGCTGATGCAGAATATCGGCGGGAATATCTCGGAGGGGTTCACGCATATTTATGCGACGACCATCAATCTCTTCCAGGGATTCATCCATGCCATCGGATTCTTCTTCCTCGCGCTGTACCTCTCCCTCGAGGAGAAAGGTATCGAGAAATTTTTTCTCCTCCTCACGCCGAAAGAATATCATGCGCAGGCGCTTTCCATCGCTTCTCGCATGCAGGGCAAGGTGAGCCAGTGGCTGTTCGGACAGGCGATCCTCATGCTGATCGCATTCATCATGTACTACGCCGGACTCTCCCTCCTCGGGGTGCCGTATGCGTTCGCCATCGCCTTCTTCGGTGGGCTCATGGAGATCCTTCCCTATATCGGACCGGTGCTCGCCGCGGTACCGGCGATCATCATCGGGCTCTTGTATTCTCCGGCACTCGGTTTCGCGGCGATCGTGTTCTATTTCGTCGCCCATCAGGTGGAGGCGCATATCATCGCGCCGCAAGTGATGAAGCACTCCGCGGGGCTCAATCCGGTCGCACTCATCATAGCGATCCTGATCGGGCTCGAGCTCGGAGGACCGATCGGCATCATCCTCTCGGTCCCCATCACCATGGTGCTCTCGGTGTTTGTGGAAGATATACTCGTCAAAAGACAAGTTTAATTTTCAATTCTCAATTTTCAAATAATTTTCAATGATACAATTTTGAAATTAAGAAATTAGTGCATTGTTTAGAAATTAGAAATTGAAAATTAGAAATTTTGATTAATATTTTATGAATCAATCTGGTGCTCTCTATATAGTAGCTACTCCGATAGGCAATCTGGGGGATATTACTTTGCGCGCACTCGAGACATTGAAACTCGTGGATGCCGTGCT
>CAYOIM010000047.1:0-4494 GCA_964404075.1 uncultured Bdellovibrionales bacterium
ACGGCGGTCGGTCCGACCTTGGTGCTTCCTGGAACCGGAAGCGTACCGACTCTCCCCACAGCCGGTACCCCGACTGCCGGAGGGTCCTGTACCGCAGGCGCTCACTTTTGGAAGTACAGCTATGTGACACAGGGCATCGAATCACCACTTTCCGCGGTTTCCGTCACACAGACTTGCGTGCTTACCACAGGACAGACGGTGCCATTGACGGCCGTGACGGTCGGTCCGACGGGGACGACGGAACGCCGTATCTATCGGACGCTCGCCGGTGCCGCCGCGACCGCTCCATACTATTATATTGGCAATATTGCCGATAATACCACGACCACTTTCAGTGATACCTATGCTGATCCGGCGGCGACGAATCCTTATAATGGAGGCGGACCCGGAGATGGCGCGCTTTCATTCCAGCGGCCGGATGGCAAATGGCTGACCATCTTCGCCGGTTCCACCCCATCGAAAACCGTGAACATCTATGATGCCGGCTGGTATGCCGACGGGCAGTACCTTTCCGAACAGATGAATGTCGCCCCGATGGCGGCGAATTCCACGCTCGATTGGCAACAGACCCCGGATCAGTTCGTCCGTATGGAAGTGCGTTCCGCGGCGAGTCAGACGGCGCTCTCCGTCGCAGGATCGAATATCGTCAGCAGTCCTGGCGGATCGATCGGCAATGCCCTGAATGACAATTGGGTGCAGGTGACGGTCAATTTTCGCCGCGATTTCCCGACATTTCCGGGGATCATGAACGGGGTATACAACTCCACCGGAGGCATGGTGTACGGATACCGGCAGATTTCGATGCCGACCGTGAATTCGTTCCAGATTACGAACGGCATGGATCTGATGACCCTCCAGAACAACGGGTTGAATGTCCTCCGCGTGACATCGAATGGCAATATCATGTCATCGACCGGTGGCGGTTTCTTTTCGGGCGGCGCCGACCTCGCAGAAAATTATACTTCGACGCAGGCGCTCGACAAGGGCGAGGTGGTGATGATCGACCGGAACAATCCGGAAGGGGTGCTCCGTTCCACCGGACAATATGAGAGTAGCGTGCTCGGAGTGGTGTCTACGGCCCCCGGGTTCGTCGCGGGCGGGTATACGCAGGACTCCTATCCGATCGCGCTTGTCGGTCGCGTTCCGGTGAAAATCAGCACGGAAAACGGTCCCGTTCGTATCGGGGATTACCTGACGGCCGCATCTATCCCGGGGTATGCGATGCGGGCGACGCAGGCCGGTCGCGCCCTCGGTCGCGCCCTCGAGAGTTTCGACGAAGAGAAGTCTGTTCCCTGCCCATCGCAAGGCCTCGGCAATCTGCCGATGACCAAGTGCGGAAGCGTGATGATGTTCGTCAACCTTACCGATTACTTCGGCATGCCAGTCGATGTGGTTATGGCAGAACAGACGGACAGCATGGATGGTGTCGATGGCCTTACGACGGATCCGGTCATCCATGAAGAGAGCGGACTCGCGACACCATCCAATATCCTTCTCGCGGTCAGCGCTCCTCTGAAGGAACGGCAGACACTCGGATACCTCATGAAATTGCGGGATGAACGGCTGAATGGACGGGCAATGCCTGCATCGGAAATATTTGCCGATCGCATATCCGCCTCGACTTCCGTCACGACCCCGACTTTGGTCGTCGATCAGATATTTGCGCGGAGCATCAAGGCGGAATCTATCGAGGGACTTTCGGTGTGGACGGATGAATTGCGGAGTCTTTCCGAGAAATATGCCGGACTCGAGGCGGTATCATCGGTATCGGGCAAAACGAAGGCGGACACGGAGACCATGGCCGAACGAAAAGCATTCGCGGTCGCCTTGAAAAATATCTCTGCGGACGCCATTACCGTTCAGCTCGATGGCAGTATCCTCGGGAAATTGTCGGTCGGAGGCGCGATCCGTATCGGCGGGGATGCGGAGATCGAGGGGAATGCCGTCTTTGCGAAGCTCGCAAACTTCTTAGGAGAGACGCTCTTCAAAGAGAAGGTTACTTTCGAGAAAGTGCCGATATTTGGCAGTAATACCGGCGGGTTCGCGGTCATCGAGGAGGGCGCGCAGTCGGTCACCGTGACCTTCGATGAAGCGTATGCGAAGCAACCGATCATCACGGTTTCGCTGACGAATAATGAGAGTCCGTTGCTCGATGGCGCCGATATCGATTTGCAGAAAGATATCCAGGCGGTGGAGGATGATTTTACGAGCGCTTACTTCGGGAGCGATGTGAAATTCGTGGTGACGAAGAAACATGCGAAGGGATTCACGATCGTGCTCAACCAGAAGGCTCCGCGGGAACTGTCGTTCAGCTGGGTCGCGATCGCGGTCTCCGGTGCGAAGACTTCGTATTCCGAAAAAGAGGCGAAGGTGATGCCGATCGAAATCGAAAATCCGCCGGTATCGGCAGTATCAGTGACGAAGGACATCGCTCCCATTGTTCCGACGGGCGTTCCGGAAGCGGAAATGCCACAGGAAGAAGTTGTCGCGCCGCTTGTGGCGGCCGATTCGGGAAATAATACTCGAATCGAGCCACCGGTTGCCGCTACAGCTCCGTAATCAGTAAAAACAAAAACAAAAAGATGTGCCCAGTTTCCCTGGCGCATTTTTTGTTTTCGATAGAGCGGGTGTCGGGAGCGAGCGAGTTCCCGCGAGGGATCGGAGTGTGGTATGATGGCGGTGTTATCCGTACAGATTTTTTTATGGTCGCGATCATGAAAAAGCATGTTCTGTTCGCATGCATGTTCGGCTTGGGGGCTTTTTTGGTCTGGCTGGTGTTCGTTCCGGAGAAGAAAATGAGGCAGGATTGTAGCAATGAATATCCGTTCATCAGCAACGAAATCGATTGCCAGAGTGTCGATGAAGTGGCAAATCAGGTGAACAGCCTACAGAGAAGTGTCGCCGCTATCGTCGATGATGAGAAGCGGTTGGGGCATGTCGTTCGCGTCTCTGTCTTTTATCGGGATCTGAATACGCGCCGGTGGTTCGGCGTGAATGATCTCGATCGGTTCTATCCCGCGAGCCTGATCAAGCTTCCGGTCTCGATCATGTATTACAAGGTTGCCGATTTGGAGCCGTATATTTTCGACAAAACACTGCGGATACCGGATGATGTCGGGGATAATTCGGATCAGCAGTATCCTCCCGCGGAGCCGCTCCTGCCGGGGGAGAGTTATACGATCAGGGACATGATCCGGCACATGCTCATCTATTCTGATAATGCCCCGTTTTCGGTGCTGTATGATGGGGGAAAGCTGTTCCGTGAGAAGATACTCTCCGATCTCGGTGTGTATGATCCACCGGCGGATCAGAAGCAGGAAGAATGGAATGTTTCCGCGAGGAGCTATGCCGGTATTTTCCGTATGCTCTATAACGCATCGTATCTCAGCATACGGTCCGCCAATGAAATTCTCGACCTTCTCTCCCAATCGACCTTCAGGAATGGCATCGTCGCCGGCATACCGTCGGGCGTCAGGGTATCGCATAAATTCGGTGAAGCGGAAGGCGTGGGGCGGGACGGATCGGTTCAGTCGCGCATCCTCAATGATTGCGGTATCGTGTACAAGCCGGAATCGCCCTATATCCTGTGTCTCATGTTGGAGGGACGGGATTATGGCGATATGGAGAGGGTGATGCAGAGGATTTCCAAAGAGGCGTACTCTCAGGCGCCCTGATGTCTGGCGCGGCATACGGGATGACTGAAAAGCTGTCCGAGCGCTTGTCCTATCTTTTTTTCTGCGTTATATTGAGGGAGGTTCATATGCCGAAAAAAACACCAACAACAGAACGGGAAATGGCGGGAAACACTCCTCCTGCATCGGGGCGCGACGGTATGATGCCGGTCGTTTTCGTTCTCGTCGTCCTCTTGCTGTGCTCTCTCGGTGTCGCCGGTTATTTTTACTACCAATACCGGCATATCGGCAATCCGGCGAGCGAGACTGATGAGAGGGACAGGCTGACACAGGAAATCGGATTGGTCATGGAGCTTCCGGGGGATGAGGTGCCGACGCTCGCGACGGTGACTGATCGGGGGAAACTCGCCGACCAGCCGTTTTTTCAGAAAGCGCAGAATGGCGACAAAGTGCTTATTTATACGAATTCTGGGCGTGCCATTCTCTATCGTCCGAGCGTGCATTCCGGTGAAAAAGGGAAAATCGTCGATGTCACGACGATCAATACGAGCGTATCATCCGTCGAGCCGGAGCCGTCGGTGACACCCCCGACGGATACATCGGCTATGGGTATGGAGGCGCCGAAAACAGAAGCGACGACCGAGACGGAGCCAGCGACGGCGAAAATTGCCCTTTACAATGGAACGACGAGAAAGGGGCTGACACAGAAGTATGAGGGGGAGATCATGAAAGAGTATTCCTCTGCGACGATTGTTGCCAAAGAATCCGCGAGCAAATCTGATTATGAGCAGACTCTCGTCATCGATCTCACCGGGAAACAGACTGATTTCGCGAAAAAACTCGCGACGACTTATGGGGTGAC
>CAYOIM010000048.1:0-4484 GCA_964404075.1 uncultured Bdellovibrionales bacterium
GGAGAAAGTCATATTGCCTCTAGTATATCGGGTTTGGAGGGGGTTGGGTAGGGGGAGAATTACTGAAGCTTTTCTTTCAGTATCCCCATGATCACCTGGGGATTCGCCTTTCCTTTCGTCGCGGTCATCACCTGCCCCATGAGAAACTGCAACGCATTCTGTTTGCCCGCGCGATAATCCATGACTGATTTCCCATTCGCGGCGAGGATGGCATCCACGACGGATTCCAATGCGCCTGTATCGCTCACCTGCGAGAGATTGAGCCGCTCCACGATATGCGACGGATCATTGTCACCGCCCCGGTACATCTCGGCAAGCACCGTCTGCGCCGCGCTGGAATTGATTTTCCCATCAACAATAAGTCCAATAAACTCAGCATAATTCTCCGCGGAAAACGGAATTTCTTTCGCAGTCTTATTGTGATCAAGTAAATGTTTCCGCACCTCGGTGATGAGATAATTCGCCCCAAGCTTCCATGCTTTCCTGCCATCCCCTTCGATTTCATGGCTTTTTATTTTATCAGCCAACTCGCTTGCCACCTGTTCAAAGTATTCCGAAAATTCCCGATCTTCCGTCAACACCAAGGCATCCGCTTCCGGAAGCGAATATTCTTCCATGAACCGTTTCACCTTCGCGGGCGGCAATTCCGGGAGTGTCGTCTTGAGATGCTCGAAATACTCTTCCGAAAAATCAAATGGCGGGATATCCGGTTCGGGGAAATACCGATAATCGTGCGCGGACTCTTTCTTCCGCTGAGAAACGGTCTCCCCGCGGTTCTCATCCCACCCCCTGGTCTCCTGAACGACCGTTCCGCCAGATTCCAATATTTCCGTCTGTCGTTTGATCTCGCAATCGACAGCCCGCTCGACGGTCTTGAAGGAATTGAGATTCTTCACCTCGACTTTCGTTCCGCTCAACCGATCCGCCCCTTCCGGATACAGGGAGAGATTTACCTCGCAACGCATCTGCCCCTTCTCCATATCCGCAGAGGATACTTCGAGATACCGGAGGATCTGCCGCAATTTCTGACAGAACGCGCGCGCCTCCTTGCCCGTACTGAAATCCGCCTCCGTCACCAGCTCCATGAGCGGCACCGAGGAACGATTGTAATCAACGAGCGTATAGTCCGTGCCGACCGGGTGCATCAGCTTCCCGGTATCTTCCTCGAGGTGGATACGCGTCACGCGGAACCGCTTCCCATCGATCTCCATCGCGCCCATCCCGCAGAACGGTTCATCGTACTGAGAAATCTGATACCCCTTCGGCAGATCCGGATAGAAGTAATTCTTCCGATCGAACTTCGCATGCCGTGCCATCACGCAATCGAGGGCGAGCCCCACTCGCTGTACCGATTCGATCGCCTTCCGATTCGGCACCGGAAGCGCGCCCGGCTGACCGGTACACACGGGGCAGATATGCACATTCGGCTCCTTCTCCATGCCGAGACCATTCCGACACGCGCAGAACATCTTCGATTCGGTTTTCAGTTCGGCATGCACTTCCATCCCGATCGTGACATTGTATTTCATAATTTGCAGAAGATACTGGATACCAGATATTAGATATCAAGAGAAAAAATCACCGATTATCGCCATTGCCTTTCAAGACTCCGCGATCCATCCTATCATACAGCTTTTGTATATTCCCTTCCGCTACAGTTTCCAGAGAAAGGCCGAGCTCGCTCGCAATCTGACTCACATACCATAAGACATCCCCCAATTCCTTCTGAATCAAAGCGCGAGTCTCATCATCGACAACGCCCCCCTTGTCACGGATGACCTTCTTCACTTTCTCCGCGACCTCCCCCGCCTCACCAGCGAGACCGAGCGTCGGATACACAAAATTATTTCCCACTGCAGGATAGAGTGCTGTCTTCCTTGATTTTTCCTGATATTCGTTAAAATCCATATTTTTACTTCAATACTTCACTCACCACCTTCTCAATATCTTTCGCGACATCTTCAATACTCTGATTCGCGTTCACCCGCTCCCACTGATACCGACCGGCGAGCAACAGATGAAAATTACGACAGATATGGATCCGATCCGCATTCGTCTCATTGCGATGCCCCGCTTCGATCGCCGTGTCGAAACGCTCCCCATACATGAGAATGCTCAAGTCCGGCTGATACAAATCCTTATTGATATCCTCGAGATACTCAAGATTGGCACCCCAAGTCAGCCCCCACGCGATACCCGTCCCCGTGTAATCCTCCGCCACGATCCACTCCCCCGTTTCAAGTCTCTTTTTCAATTCTCCCTCATACCGACGGCGATTGTCCGCGTACTGCATCTGCAATTCTTCCGTCGAAAGTTCATGTTCACTGCGAAATGCCGGATCACGGAGATATCGATGAATAAAGGGTCCCTCCGGTTCCAAGTCATAGACGGGATATTTCAGGCGACTCGCCGCCTTCCCCTGTGCTTGCAAAAACCGCACGAGCAACTCGACTTGCGTCGTCTTGCCAATGCCGTTGATGCCATAGATCGTGATCATCTTTCCCTTCGTCCCCATATCATGCATCCATTATCCTCCGACTCGCTTGCGCAGGGTCGCGACGATGCCGTCCACCTGCGCATACAATTCTTCGAGCGTCCCGTCATTGCGGATGACGAATTCAGCGCGTTCCTTCAGATCCCGGATCTGCGTTTCCGTTTCCAATTTGGCGTCCTTCTCGAATTGCACCGCCGTCTTCGTCGCATCATCCGCATTCTGCCGCCGTTTCGTCAGTCGCTCATACCGCTTCTCCGGATCCGCCTCGATATACGCGAAGTAAAAATGCTCATCGGACTCCATGTGCACGATGTCCGAAAGCCGCCTCACGCCATCCACCACGACGAAATCCCCCTCACTCTTCTCGGCATCCTGCATGATGACCTTCGAGAGGATATCCTCGCCGAATGCCTTGCGGAGATAGAGCGAAGTCTTCGCCATATTCTCCCGATTCTGTTCCAAGCGCAACCGATCGAGTATATCCCGGAGCGGCTGGGAAAACCGAAGCGACAGGGCGCCATACTGTTCCGTAAGGTACTTGCCGACCGTATCCTTCCCCGAAGCGATTTCCCCCGCTATCCCTAAGATGATTTTCTGTGGCATACTTCTCTTTGCTGATAATTACTTCTCCAGAATAACAAAAGTGAAGCGAAATGTCCCGTTATCATGATCTTCCCGCGAAATCTCCTGTGTGAATTCCGGATATTCCGGAAAAAAAGTATCCGCTTCGAAATCCCCTTCGACGAGCGTGAGATAGAGCCGATCCGCATACGGGAGGAATTGCCGATAGATGCTCGCCCCTCCGATGATGAAGATCTCTTCCCGCTCGACTTCCCTCGCTTTCGCGAGCGCTCCTTCGACGGATGAAACGACCACACAGCCTTCCGGAGAAAAATTCGGATCCAGCGAAAGGATGATATTCGTCCGGTTCGGAAGCGGTCGCCCGATCGACCGATAGGTATTCTCCCCCATGATGACCGCATGCCCCGAAGTCGTTTCTTTGAAATGCCTGAAATCCTCCGGGATATGCCACAAGAGCGCGTTCCGAAAACCGATCGCGCGGTCATTCTTCGCGATGGCGGAAATCATACTGATCTTTGGAGCGCTCATACCGCATTCTTAGACCGCAATCGGAGCCTTAATAACCGCATGCGATTCATATCCTTCGAGTGTGAAATCTTCAAATGTAAACTCGAAAATATCTTTCACTTCGGGGTTCAGTCGCATCCGAGGCAATGGCATCGGCGTCCGACTAAGTTGCTCGCGTACCTGATCGAAATGATTCTTATACAGATGCACATCACCACCCGTCCAAACGAATTCCCCCGGCTCATACCCCGTCGCCTGCGCCACCATCATGAGGAGGAGCGAATATGAAGCGATATTGAATGGTACGCCGAGAAAGGTATCGCAACTCCTCTGATACAGCTGACAGGATATCTTTCCATCAGCGACGAAGAATTGAAAGAGACAGTGACAGGGCGGGAGTCCAGCTTTCGCCATCTCGTCGATATCGGCGACATTCCAAGCCGAGACGATCAATCGGCGAGAATCGGGACTCTTTTTTATTTGCTCAATCACCTGCGTGATCTGATCGACATGCCCACCATTCGGTGTCGGCCAATTGCGCCACTGGTATCCGTAAATCGGACCGAGTTCCCCATGTTCTTTCGCAAACGCATCATCCGTCTTCACTTTTTCCACAAACTCCTTGATGCCGGCACTCCATTCTTCCGATCCGCTTGCCGGGACAGGTATCTCATTCTTTATCAGGTATGCCTTATATGGCCATTCATCCCAAATATGCACATCATTTTTCGCCAAGTATTGCAAATTCGAATCCCCTCGAAGAAACCAGAGGAGTTCATGAATGATCGCTTTGAGCCCCATCTTCTTCGTCGTAAGGAGCGGAAATCCTTCCGAAAGGTCGAAGCGCATCTGATACCCGAATACCGCCCTCGTCCCCGTTCCGGTACGATCGGTCTTGTCG
>CAYOIM010000049.1:0-4455 GCA_964404075.1 uncultured Bdellovibrionales bacterium
TATGGGTAACGAGTGAGTATACCAGGTGTTTCCAAGCTATTGAACCATTGCGTATATATTGACAATATAAATAAAAAGTGGTAATAATATGAAATCAATCTGGAGGCATCGGGCTTTCAGGAGATGTTCTTTTTCAAGGGGAATGGTGATGAATACTCTGTCGCGAATGTGGTGTTTTGTGTTGGTCGCGATGCTCGCCGGTGTCCAAATGGTTTGTCACGCCGGAGCGGAGTCAGTGGAGTCTTTGCTCGCTGGTGTCCAAACGGCTTCTCGCGCAGGAGTGGAATCTTTGCCTCCATTAGCGGAGCAACTCGTGGTTTTGGATCGTATGCAACTCCAGGAAATTGTGGATTTGGATGTCGTGGAATCGGTATCCGTTCCGATCGTGAGCAAGAGCGGTAAATACCTCTTGCAGATAAAGCAGGTACATGTTGACTTCCGGGGCAATGATATTGGGGATATCCGGATTGTCATACATGTTCAGAAAGAGATCGCGCAAGTCATTTCACATATAAAGCAACAGCATGGTAAGATCGCACTCTGTCCAGAGGGCACTTACGATATTGAAAAGGAGTTGCGTGAATTGGAAGTTGAATCGAACAGTTTGAAGAAGTTTCGTTCCGAAGTCGAACGACTTCCTCATCGAAGCACCTGGGTGAGAGCACTTTCTCGTTGGTATGCTTGGCATCGAAAGGTATACACTCCCGGGTATGCCCAGCAGATGCATCTCTATGCAGTGGCAATACTACAGGACATAGTGCGTATCAATGGCGAGCCTCAAATTGATGCTCTAAACCGAATCAATCCGTTTGGAGAAGATGTTTACTATTACGGAGGTGCAGACCTCTATCTCTATACGCATGGCACACTAGAAAGATCGGAACTTTTTTCCTGTGAAGATAAGGATGTTTTTCTAAGGGGATCTCAGCTTCTCAGTAAAGTATTTCGGAGAGATGGCAAGGTGAGGCAAGGGGAGAATGCTACCTTTGAACGGTTGTTCAATAGGCGTGAAGACTTGCTAGTGCAGAATGTTGCTCGGTTTCTTGATCATCGGGAGACAGCAATGGCTGTGGTGACACTGGGCTCACTCCATGACCTCACGGACAATATTCGCACATACAATAAGAATGCCGGTGCAGCGGACATCGGCTACATCGTAATTACAGGAGTCGAAACAGCTCGCCACGCACAGGAGTTGATGTCACAATAAAAATTCACGAAGCACCCCCCCTGTTCATTCAAGCGGGGGAATTTTTTTTGTCTTGTTTTCTGATGGCGCCTGAACGAGGTATACTGTATGTATGCAATATCTTTCGAAAAAAATGTTCATGCCACTTCGTTTCGCCATTCGGACGATTCGTTCGCATCGGGCACGAACTTTTTTGGCATTGCTTGGCGTGGTGATCGGTGTGTTCTCCGTGGTCGTGGTGACGGCGCTCGGTGATGGGGTGAAGGGATTCATCCTGGGTCAAGTGGACAGTTTCGGCGGCAACCTGATCCAGGTAGAGGTGAAGATTCCGAGTACCGGAAAAATGTCCGGAGAGAATGCCTCGTCGCGCGGGCAGGGGACCCAGATCACGACCCTCACGGTGAAAGATCGCGATGCGATCCGGAAATTGGGTAATGTGAGCGCCGCGTATGCCGGCACGATCGGGCAGGAGCGGGCGACCTACGGATCCGTCGGCAAGCGGATACTCCTCTTCGGCGTGGGAGCGGAGGCGCCGGTCGTC
The DNA here is from genome assembly GCA_964404075.1 of uncultured Bdellovibrionales bacterium. Taxonomy (GTDB): domain Bacteria; phylum Patescibacteriota; class Minisyncoccia; order Moranbacterales; family UBA1568; genus CAYTED01. Next base: position 1,731 of record CAYOIM010000049.1, read on the forward strand.
GATGATAATATCAGGTTATCGGCGGGGAGATTCTTCACCGAAGAAGAGAATGCGAGTCTCGCCCGGGTCGCCGTTCTGGGATCCGAAGTGAAGGAGTCGTTCTTCGGCAATTCCGATGCGGTCGGCGAGTTCATCACGATCAAGGGGGAAAAATACCGCGTGATCGGTGTCATCGAACCGCGCGGATCGGCGGCGTTCTTCAACCTCGATACCTTCACTTACATCCCGGTCGAGACGCTCCTCTCGAAGATCCTCGGTGTCGATTATGTGCAGATGATATCGGTGAAGATGAAGGATGCATCGCAGGATGAAAATACGACCGCCGATATCGTCGCGCTTCTGCGGCGGCGCCACGATATCAAGGACGCGAGCAAGGATGATTTCGCCGTCACTTCGTCGAAGGAGGCGGCGCAGACCATTGGCGATGTGCTGGGATCGGTCACGATTCTTCTCCTCGCGCTCACTTCCATATCGCTCGTCGTGGGCGGAGTGGGCATCATGAATGTCATGTTCGTCTCGGTGTCGGAGCGGACGAGCGAGATCGGACTCCGCAAGGCGCTCGGCGCGCGGTCGGGGTCTATACTCCAGCAATTCCTCGCGGAAGCGGTGATCATCACCGGACTCGGAGGGCTCCTCGGCATCCTCTGCGGCGTGCTCATTGTCTCGCTTCTCACTCTCGTCTTCGCTCATTTCGGTTTTGCTCTGAAATTGTCGTTCACCGCTCAGTCACTTTTCCTCGGCGCGGGATTTTCCATGGCGGTCGGCATTGTTTTCGGTCTCGCACCCGCACTGAAGGCATCGAAACTCTCCCCGATGGAGGCACTGCGACGGGAGTAAGATTCTGTTCCGTCGCCCGTCGGAGTGGTATAATAGGTCTGGAGGAAGACCGTGTACACATATGGACAAAACGAAAACCAGGATCATTCTCGTCCTCATCGCCGTCATTATTTTCGGGGGATCGTATTTCGGTGTGCTCGTGACGGAGCAGAAGAAGCGGCTGGCGGGTCGAAATGCAACGGCAAGCGATATCCAGGAGTCGCTTTCGGAAGCGGACCGTTTGCGGGCGGAATATTTCGCCGCAATCGAGGCGAAGAAGGCGGAGCTCTCGAAAGCGATGGGTGATGCGAAGACTCAATATGATGCTCTTTTGAAAAATCAGCCGACCCTCATTGACGCGAATAAAAAGGGCGTGAGCGTCCCTGTCCAAAAGACGGTGACCGTGCAAACGCCGACGACTACTGTCACGAAGAGCAGACCGCAGGCGACGCGAAAGACGAAAACATCGTAATCGGAGAATCGTATGAGAATGTTCGGGGCGGGTATTTTCCTTGGTATTGGGGTCATAGTATCCTTGTTTTTTCTTTCCCAGTGGCAGGGTTGGGGAATACCGCGCGCATTCCTGTTTTCTCCCATCGTTTTGGCGGGCGAGGATGACGAAGATGAAGATGAAGAAAATGAGGAAGATGATGACACAAGGAACAGCGCGACTTCTCCCGGTGTGAAGAGATCTTCTTCAGCGACAACCATCATGCAGACCGTGACGAAGCAGGTGACGGTTTACGAGACGAGGCTCATGAACGATCCGGAGTTTCTCGTCGATACGGATGGCGATCTCCTCGTCGATGCGATCGATCCGGAACCGAATTTCGATCAGCGGGAATATTTCACCGATACGGATGGCGATGGCGTACCGAATGCTTTCGACAAGCATCATGATGAGGATGACTTCGCGTATCATGATGACGACGATGCGGACAAGAATGGTATATTGGATTCCTATGAATAAATTTTTCTTCTTCTCTTTCCTTTTCGGAGTCGTACTCGTTGGTGTTTTGTGTGTGCGACCGGCTCTTGCGGCGGTGAAGGACTCGGATGTCGATGGACTCTCGGATGAGGCGGAGCGGACGGTGTATGGGACGGATCCGCTCGTCGCCGATACCGATGGTGATGGCATATCGGATGGCGTGGAGATACTTGGAGGGACGAATCCGCTCGACGGCATGAGTTCTCAATTGGCGGAATTAGCCATTCCGGATCCCGGCATTTTCGGGAGTCCGGTGAAGTTCTCCTGGTATCTCGGGCGAGCGAGCGGTATCCTCGCTTTCATACTTCTCACGCTCGTCACCTGTTTCGGACTTCTCATGAGTTCGCGGGTGATGATGAAATACCTCCTCCCCGCGACGATCTACGAGACGCATCGGTTCCTCTCTTTCGCCTCGCTTCTCGCCGTTTTCGTTCACGCCACCAGCTTTTATTTCGATGATTTTTTCCACCTCTCCTTCGTTGAAGCGGTGATTCCTTTCTTCCTCCATCGGGAATATCAGTCGGCGCTCGGTTTCGATATCGGGAAGACTGTGGGGCTCGGCATCATCGCGCTCTATCTCATGCTCCTCCTCATCCTCACCTCGGAATTCCGATCGAAGATGTCGCTCCGATGGTGGCGCGCCATTCACTACACGAGTTTCATCGCGTATCTCCTCTTCATCGTACACGGCTTCGCCTCGGGAACGGATTCCCGTGAGTGGTGGATGCGGGCGATCTATATCGCGTCTGCCATCTCGGTTTGTATCCTCATCCTCTTCCGTATCTTTGCCCGCAATGCTTTCCCGAAGAAAGTCGTCGCCCAGTCAGCCGCCCCCGTGCAGACAGGTATTCCGACGGATGCGTGAGACGCTTTCTAATCAATAGCTTGGAAACCTTTTAGCCAATTAAAGCCATCGGAACT
>CAYOIM010000050.1:0-4208 GCA_964404075.1 uncultured Bdellovibrionales bacterium
TTTCAAAATTTTCGCTCGAAATGATGAAATTTTATACTCGACATGAGATTTGAGATAGATACTAACTCTTCGCGTAACGGTAACCCCTGTGTACTGGATATACCTTTCCCTGTTCGTTCTCGTCATCTTCGCGCCAGAGTATGTCCGTCACGGTTACTTGTTTCTCGGCGAGGAAGATGCCGAATCGGTACTGATATTCTTCTTCGCGCTGATCGGGTTCCTCCTGTATTTGGGGAAAGAGCGGGCACTCAGTAGGATACGGAAGGAGCAGGGTATCGTGAAACGGGAGAAAAATATCATTTCGCGGGATCTCGAGGATTCGTATTCGTATATCGGTGAGCTGAATCGGAAATTCGAGATACTCAAACGATCCGTCGGAGCGCTCCCGGGAACGCTCGCCGTATTCGGGCGGAGCGAGAAGGATGAGGATCTGTACCGTCCGATACTGGATGCGGTGAAGATCCTCTCCCGGGCGGATGCGGTCGCGCTCTATTTCGCCCATATGGGCGATCGACGCATCGAGCGGATCTGTATCGACGGACGCAGGAAGGCATTCTCCGCGGTGACGGGCGCATCGCTCCTTCGCGAGAAGACGCGTCGCTTCTGGTTGGAGGATGATTTCTACCGGGTCGCCTCACCGAAGATCGCCGATCACTTCCGCTGTTTCATCGTCTTTCCGAAGAAGGCGAATGACATCGATGATCATGAGATATTCAAAATCCTCGCGGCCGAAGCGCTCTTTCTTTTCTGCCTCGTCAGACGAGGACAGGGCGCGAAGAAGAAATGAGATTTCGGACGGATGTCCGGTCAGTTTTTGGAACAGGTTCTTATGCGTATAGGTATCGATGCTCGTTTCTACGGATCCATCGGCAAGGGATTGGGTCGGTACACGGAGAAACTGATCGCCTCTCTCGAGTCGATTGATGCGGAGAATCAGTATGTGATCTTCCTCCGACGGGAGAATTTCGACGAGTATGTTCCGAGCCACGAGAATTTCACGAAAGTACTCGCGGATTATCCGTGGTACGGATGGCGGGAACAACTCTGTTTTCCGTTCCTCCTGTATCGGCATCGGCTCGACCTGGTCCACTTCCCGCACTTCAATATCCCGATTTTCTATGGGGGGAAGTTCGTGGTGACCGTGCATGATCTCATCCTGTTTCATTTCAAGACGGCGGAGAATACGACGCTCGGGTGGGCGGGGTATGCGGGGAAGTACCTGCTGTATCGTCTCACGATCGCGATCGCGATTTGGCGGGCCGTCTCGGTGCTGACGGTCTCTCGTTTCACGAGGGATGACATCGTCCATCACTATCCGAATGCGGAGAAGAAACTCGTGGTAACGATGGAGGCGGCGGATCATCGATGCTTCTTCATGGATGCATCGGCCGGTGAGCGGATGCTTCGTCGTTTCGGGTTAAAAGAAGACGGTGAATATGGTAGAATACGGGAGTACTTCCTCTATGTGGGGAATGCCTACCCCCACAAGAATCTCGAAGCGATCGTCCATCTTGCAGGATTGTTTCCTTCGCATCGATTCGTGTTCGTGGGGAAAGAAGATTTTTTTTATCGACGACTCCGGAAGGCGACGGCGGGGATCGAGAATATCGTTTTCACCGGTTTCGTCTCTGATTTCGAGCTTTCTTTTTTCTATCGGAAGGCGATCGCCTATCTCTTCCCTTCGCGGTATGAGGGATTCGGTCTTCCCGGGCTCGAAGCGATGCAGTACGGATTGCCCGTGATCGCATCGAATCAGGGATCGCTCCCGGAGGTGTACGGTGATGCCGCGGTATTCTTCGATCCGACCGGAGAAGGTGATATGGAGCGCGCCATACGGGATTTCTTGCGGTATTCGGAGGAGGAGCGATCGTCATTGCGGGAAAGCGGATTCGTGCGGGCGGGTCAATTTCACTGGAGCGATATGTCGGAGGCGACGCTCGCGGTGTATATGAAGAGCGGTCGCCCATCTTGATACGAAACGAACATGCAACAGCATACTCAAAATATCTTGCCGGAAATGTTTGATGTCCGTCCGGTGAAGCGATCGGGGAGCGTCGATTGGAATCGGGTCGAGCAGGTGCGACAGGCATCGGGTCGGTCGGTATCATCATCGTTTTCTCCCGACACCCTCCTGTCATCATCGGAATTTCCCTCTCCGAAGGAGTCCGCCCAGTGGTCGCCGATACATCCGGTCATTTCCTCGCATCCGTCATGGGATACGGCTTCTCCCCATCATGTGTCGACCGCCGAAGAAATAGCGACGAAAAGCGCCGTTCGTATCGTGAGTCCGATGAAGTGGCTGGGACTCCTCCTCCTCATCGTGACGATCGGTATCGCTGGCAGGGAAGCATTCACCATGAAAGGAGTGGTCCTCGGAGAAAGCGAGACGGGATACCGGAGCCTCGCTTCGGCGGTGAAATCCCTCGAGACGGGAGATGCGCTTCGGTCAGGTCAGGATTTCGAGACCGCCTATCTCTCCTTTTCTTCTGCATGGGAGCATCTCGGCATCTGGCGATTCGGCGGGGGAGATATCCTGCGCTCTGTCCCGCTTGTTTCCGAGGTTGTATCGGGAAAAAATATCATAGAGGCCGGACGGCATATCGCACGGGCAGGAGTTCTCCTCCAAGGTGCGTTTTCCGCTGTCTCGATGTCGGGGAATCCGTTATTGAAGAATGATATTTCATTTCTCGACATGCTTTCGGCCAGCCGTCTGCCGCTTTCTCAGGCATTACCCGAGCTTGAAGCGGCGCGGGATGCTTTGGCGGAGGTATCCCTCGATGATATTCCGGAAGAGAAACGGGCTTCGTTTGAAAAAGCGAGGAAGGCACTTCCGATCGTCATCGGCGCGGGAGAATCGTTTCTCGAACAGGGGGGGCTCCTCATGGATCTGCTCGGAGGCAATGGCCCCCGGAAATACCTCTTCCTCTTCCAGAACAATCACGAGATGAGACCGACGGGCGGTTTCATCGGCAGTTATGGCATTCTTGAGATGAAGGATGGCAGGATCCGGAAGTTTTTCGTCGATGGTATTTTCAATCCGGATGGTCAGCTGAAGGAAAAGATCATTCCGCCGACACCGCTCCAGAAGGTGAGTGCCGCATGGAGTCTCCATGATTCGAACTGGTCTCCGGATTTCCCGACGGCGGCGAGAAAGGCGGCGTCTTTCTATGAGAAGACAGGCGGCGCATCAGTCGACGGAGTGATCGCCCTCTCGCCCGATATCATCCGTGACCTCGTTGGGATATTCGGTCCGATCGAGATGAAGGACTACGGCGTGACACTCGACAAAAATAATTTCGTGGAGGCGGTGCAGGAGGAAGTCGAGGTGAAATATGACCGTGAGGAAAACCAGCCGAAGAAGATCCTCTCCGATCTCGCGCCGATTCTGCTCGAAAAGATATTCTCGACGAAGGATCCGAAGAGGCTCTTCTCGGTTCTCGAGGTATTGACGGATCATCTGAATCGGAGGAATATATTGCTCTACGCGAGGGATGATGATGTCGAAGCGGATATCGAGGCGTTGGGGTGGTCGGGAAAGGTGGAAGAGTCATCGCTCGATTACCTGTCCGTCATCAATACCAATATCAACGGGTATAAGACGGATGCGGTCGTGAAGGAGTCGATCAGTCATGAGACAGAGATACGGCGTGACGGATCCGTGGTGGATACGGTTCGCATTACGCGTCGGCATGAGGGCGGTCAGACGCGGTATGCCTGGTGGAACAAAGTGAATGCTGATTATATGCGAGTTTTCGTTCCTCGGGGGTCGACCCTTCTCTCGGTGCATGGTCAGACGAGGGAGGTGGTCACACCGCCCGTCGATTATGATGCTCTCGGTTTCGTTCCGGATGCTGATGTCGCGCGGGAAGAACAATCGCTCCGAATCGATGAGGAAAGCGGTACGAGAATCGTCGATTCTGCCGGGAAGACGAGTTTCGGGAATTGGGTGTATGTGAGTCCGGGAGAATCGGCGACGATCGAATACCAGTACCGGCTTCCCTTCCGGGTGACCGAAGCGGATTATGCATCCTACTCCATTTTGTTTCAGAAGCAGAGTGGATCACCGGGGAGCTCGATACGGAGTACGATCGATGTTCCGGATGCGTATCGTTTGGAGTGGCAGACGGGCGAGTACCGGCGGAAGGATACGACTTTGCGTCTCGATACGACGCTTGAGAGGAATATCTTTCTCGGAGCGGTGTGGAGGG
>CAYOIM010000051.1:0-4093 GCA_964404075.1 uncultured Bdellovibrionales bacterium
TTCATGCTCACATAGAGATGCGATGCTGGATCGTCCCCCACGAGGAGCACAGCGAGTCCCGGTCGTAAATCAGAGTGCGCGACCGCACCCTTCACCTCCTCCAAGATCGCATCCGCCACCGGCCGTCCGTATACAAGATTCATATTTAACCCGTTAGAGATAAGAAACGCTTTAAACGATTTTTCAGATATCTCTTCCCTGGTCCTGATTTAAGATACTTTTCTCTTGCGAAAGCATCTAACTTATTTAAGCACGCCTCATAGTAAATTAATATAAATGGCACTCTGTTTTTTGTTGAAAATACAGACCCTTTATTATGTTCCGAAAAGCGTTTCTTTAAATCATTTGTACAGCCTGTATACCATTTATCATCTTTTTCACTTTGTAAAAGGTAGACATAAAACATCATAATCTCTAACGGGTCAAGCCCATAAAAAAGAAAAACAAAACCGCAATAATTATCCGATACGCGCCGAAAACGATGAACGAATGCGACTCCACAAACCGGAGGAGGAATCGTATCGAAAAAATCGCGACGAGGAATGATACGAGCAATCCGATACCGAGCAGATGTAAGTCAGACGAGGAGAATGATGCGCCGTGCTTCAAGAGGTCGAGCGTCGTCGCCGCGACCATGGTCGGTGCCGCGAGGAGGAAGGAGAATTCGACGACAGCCTTTCTCGTGAGCCCCAGAGACAAGCCCCCGAGAAGGGTCGCACCGGATCGCGAAACCCCCGGAATCACGGCAAGCGCCTGGGACAAGCCGATGAGAAACGCCGTTCGATACGGAATCGTCGCGAGATCTTTCAGTGATCCATCTTTCCCCTTTCGGGCATACTCGAAAACGATGAGAATGATACCGCCGATGCCGAGCGCCCATACCACGGTCATATCCGACGCGAGGAGCTTCCGGATAACGGCATAGAAAGCATATCCGATACCAAGCGCCGGGATGAGCGCGACGACAATTCGCTTCATCACTTCCCACTCCAGGAACAGCCGTCGCCAATACAGCACGACGACCGCGAGGATCGCTCCGAGCTGGATCACGATCTGAAAGCTCGTCAGAAATTCCGATGGCGGAACATGCAACAGTTCCGATGCCAGGATAAGGTGCCCGGTCGATGAGATCGGGAGGAACTCCGAGAGCCCCTCCACCATGCCTAATATGATTGCCTGCAAAATATCCATAGTTTTTAGGAGCGGTCGTTCCGCTTTTTGAGCGGTGCGACCGCTGTTCGAATCTTAAAACAAACTCGCTATCGTCCCTGTCGCAATGAGCGGCGCGTGTTCGTTCTTCGTCGAATCCAGCAGATCTTTCCGCCCGTGAAGTTCCGCAATTTTTTCCCAACTGCGAAACTCCGGATACCTCTCCAACTCCTTCTCGATCACCTCGACCGTCACGCGCACATCGCCCGCTCCGGTATGCGCACTCATGTGTTCCTTGCCGCAGAAGTGCTTGCACGCCGCCGAGAGATTCCTCGCCGACATCATATCGCGCGGCGCCACCTTGTGATACAACACTTTGCCATCGAGCACTCGTTTCGCCGAAAAGTCGAAGTTTTTCCCCACCGTCGCGAACTCCGCACGAAGGAACGGGAGATCGAATCCCGTCACATTGAATCCGCCCACATCCGCCCCGTCGAACACATTCCAGAGTCCGTACGAGAGCGACGCAAACGACGGACAATCCTTCACATCCTCGTCCGTGATACCATTCACGCGCGTCGCATCCGGAGGAATCGGCTTCCCTGGATTGATGCGCTGGCAGGAAGCGATGATCTCGCCATTTGGCATGATCTTCTCGTACGCGATCTCGATGATCTTCTCCTCGCCGATACCGAGCCCCGTCGTTTCCAGATCGAAGATGACGAGCGGTCGATCGAGCGGAAGATAGTCGGGAATAGTACTTTTCATATCTATAAAATCAGAATTTCAAAGGTAAAACACCGGTAATTATATCACTTTGTTATTCTTCTAGCTACCCACACAAATACCAAAATCCCAATGCCAAATATCAAATCAAGATTCAATATCTAAAAAAACCAAATTCTGTCATTTTCAACTTTGAAATTGATTTGGCATTTGAAATTTGAGATTTGATATTGATTGTCACTCCACCGTCACCAACTTCGCCAGATTCCGTGGCTGATCGACCCCAGTGAAACGAAAAGGTTTCACGGGGCAAGTATCATATCCTCATCATTCAACGGTAACTGATTTGGCGAGGTTCCGTGGCCTGTCTATATCATATCCTCGTTCGACCGCGACGAAGTAGGCGAAGAGCTGGAGCGGTACGACCGAGAGTATCGGTGAGAGCATCTCGAGGGTCTTCGGTATGTACACGACTTGTGTCGCCTTCTTTGCAATCTGTGTATCTCCCTCGGTCGCGATGACGAGCACCTTCCCATCGCGGGCGAGGATCTCCTCCATGCCGCTCACATTCTTCTCATACACGCTGTCCTGCGGAATCATCATGATGACGAGCGCCGAGGAGTCCACGAGGGCGATCGGTCCGTGCTTCATCTCACCGGTGGGATACCCCTGCGCCGGCACATAGGCGATCTCCTTTATCTTCAGTGCTCCCTCGAGCGCATTCGGGTAGTGATATTTCCGGCCGAGATAGAGGTAGTGTTCCTGCTTTGCAAATTTTTTCGCGATGTTCTGAATCCCTTTTGCCTGCCCGAGGATCTTCTCGATTTTCTTCGGAAGGAGGAGCAATTCCTTGCCGAGCCGTTTCCCCATGATGAGCGACATGCCACGCTGACGACCGAGGAAGATCGTGAGGAGGGAGAGTATCGCGAGTTGTGAAGTGAACGCCTTGGTGGATGCCACGCTCACTTCCGGACCCGCATGGCAGTACACGCCGGCATCCGTCTCCCGAGCGATAGATGACCCCACGACATTCACGATGCCGATCGTGAGCGCGCCTTTTCCTTTCGCTTCACGGATCGCCGCAAGAGTATCGGCTGTCTCTCCGGACTGAGACAGGGCGACGACGAGTGTCTTCGGATCAAGTATCGGTTTCCGATACCGGAATTCCGAGGCCATCTCTACTTCGGTCGGAATGCCTGCGTATTCTTCGAGCATATACTCACCGACGAGCCCCGAATGATACGAAGTCCCGCAGGCGATGATGACGATGCGCCGTATATTCCGCAATCGCTTCTCGACCGCCGAGAGTCCTCCGAGGCGCGCATTTCCTTCTTCGATGATGAGTCGTCCCCGCAGTGCATCCGCGAAACTCTTCGGCTGCTCGAAAATCTCCTTCAACATGAAATGCGCGAACCCCCCTTTATTCGCCGTCGTCACATCCATCATGAGCGCGACTTCCTCTTTTTTCCCCGCCGCTTTTGAGACATTTTTGACGCTCATCGTACGATACCCCTCCCCCCTCACGACCGCGACCTCCAGATCATCCAGATACACCACCCGATCCGCATGCCCGATGAGCGCGGACACATCCGATGCCACGAGCATCGCCCCTTTCCCGATGCCGAGGACGAGCGGACTCGAGAGGCGCGCGGCGAGCATCATATCCGGATGCTTGGACGATAGTGCGACGATCCCATACGCCCCGCGCAATTGCCGAAGCGTCTTCACGAATGCGCCTTCAAAAGCTTGCCTGCCGGTAGGCATGATCGCTTCCTTACTTTCCTCCTCCAAAAGATGCGCGATCACTTCGGTATCCGTCTCTGATGTGAATACATGCCCTTTCTTTTCGAGCATCACACGGAGCTCCTGATAATTCTCGATGATGCCGTTGTGCACGACGGCGATTTCCCTCGTGCAGTCCGTATGCGGATGCGCGTTCTTCTCCGACGGCTTCCCGTGCGTCGCCCATCTCGTATGCGCGATCCCGATCATGCTGTCAATTTTCCCATCTACTTTTTTCTCAAGCTCCGCGACCTTTCCCACCGACTTGATAGTCAGAATCTTTGTCTGAGATTTTTGATTTTTGATTTTTGAATTTTTATTTTGTAAGACGGCGATACCCGCACTATCGTATCCGCGATATTCCAACCGTTTCAATCCCTCGATGAGGAAATCCACCGCCTGTTCTTTCCCGACATATCCCACGATGCCACACATA
>CAYOIM010000052.1:0-1829 GCA_964404075.1 uncultured Bdellovibrionales bacterium
AAGGATCTGGAGAATACCCTCTCGAGTTGGGATGAGTATATGGGCACTTGTCTGCCACAGAATATGATCTGCACCAAGGACTCTATACTTGGGCAATTCAAATCGGAGAAGGCATATGCTGACTTTGCAGAAAAGTCACTCGTAGGAATTCTCGAAAGGAAAAAGCTTGCCAGGGAGCTCATCATTGAGGAATAGTAAAAAAACAGCGGTTCAACCCCTGTATTACAGGGGTTGAACCGCTGTTTGGAGGCTTAAATAAAAGGTATAATAATGGTAATTGACAACATTTGGCAAATCAGTATTTTCTCTCTATAATGAGTAAGTATAATAAATGAGTATTCGTTAAGAACAAAAAGTATGTTGAATTTCCAGTCGGTGCAGGATGGTGGGGTGGCTCCTTCCAAGGAGAATATCTCCATCGGATTTTTCGATAAGCTGATCCCGGTCTCGATGTTCATGCTTGCGCTCGGACTCCCGATATTTTTTACGGGAGTGACATTGCAGGGCATCGCTCTTGATCGGCAGATATATTTTTATTTCTGGCTCATGCTCGGGCTGGTCGCCTGGGTATCGCTCGGCGTGGTGAAGGGAGAACTCCGCATCGCGAAGACGCCTCTCGATATCCCCATCCTCCTCTTCCTCGCGGCATACGGACTCTCCGCTCTTTTTTCGGTGGATAAATGGCATAGCTTGGTAGGGTTTTTCGGAGATCCATCACGAGGATTTCTCCCTGTTGTGGCGCTCACCCTCGCATATTATTTCATTTTCAGTCATTTCACTTTGAAGCGTTTCATCGCGATGGCGTTCGGCTTCCTCTTCTCGAGTTTCTTTGTGACGGTTTGGACGGTCGCGGTCGTACGGGGGCTTCATTTCATGCCAGCAGGATGGGAACAGTACGCACCGTTGTCGCTCCTTGGCTCGGTTTCCGCCTTGGGTGCTTATTTCTCGCTCCTTCTCCCGATTCTCCTCGCGGCGCTTTTTCAGACATCGAAGATCAAATCGCAGACCATCCAATATGGTGTTCGCGCTTTTCTCGGTATTATGCTGGTCGCCGTGCTTTTCCTTATGATCGCGCTGTATTCGTATATTCCTTGGGTGGCATTGTTCGTCGGCCTCGGATTTTTCCTGATTTTTATCCTTTCTCAGGTGGTGCGTCCGGGAGATCAGTGGGTGTGGTTGCCGATGCTTGTCTTCGTCTTCACGCTCTCGATACTGATGATGTATCAGGGGAATGCTTCTGCTGCATTCGTGAAGGCGCGTCTGCCAGTGGAGGTCGCCCCGAATTTCTCGCTCTCATGGGATATCGCGAAGGGAGCATTGAAAGAAAACTTTCTCATCGGAACCGGACCCGCGACTTATGGGTACAATTTCGCTCTCCACAAGCCTGAGACATTCAATACGACGCCATTTTATACGGTGCGTTTCTACGAAGGATCCAGCGTCCTGTTCGAGACACTGACGACCGTCGGTGTCGTCGGGATGATCACCTTCGCTATCGTCGTCCTCTCCTTCCTCAGCATCGGTCTCTATCTCCTCTCGAGGGAGCGGGAGCAGAACAAGATATTGTCGCTTGCCTTGTGGAGTTCGGCGGTTTCATTTATCATCATCCTCTTTACAGCGCGTGTGAATGGACCGACTATCCTGGTCGGATCGCTTCTCTCTATCATGGCGCTCCGCGTGCTTCTCTGGGAGAGCCAGTCCGAACAGAAGTGGCTCAATCTCTCGTTCAAGGCGACACCGAAATTCGCCCTCACCCTCGCCTTCCTCTTCATGGTCGTTTCGGCCGGTGTCGCGGCGGTGTTCGTTTTCATGGGAAAGCTCTATATGGC
>CAYOIM010000052.1:1929-3938 GCA_964404075.1 uncultured Bdellovibrionales bacterium
GGTGTCGTCTATGAAAATCTCAGTCTTCTCGACAATTCGTATCTGCCCAAGGCGAAGGAACAGTATGAGAGCGCATCGGCTCTCGATCAGAAGAATCCGCTCCTTCTCCTCAAGATCGCCCAGGTAGACAAGGCGCTCGCCGATCAGAAGGGCGCGGGAGATGAGGCGAAGGCGCTTCTTTCCGATGCGACGAACCGGTTGAATCAGGCGATCGCATTGAAGGATGATTTCGCCGTGGCGCATCATACGCTCGCTATCATCCAAGCGATTAACAAGGATTTCGATGGTGCCGTTGCTTCCGAAGAGAAAGCCGTCGCAAGGGATTCGAGGAATCTGACCTATGTCTATAGTCTCGCGCTTATTTTGCAGGCGAGGGACAAAGATGGGGATGCCGATCAGGCAGAGAAGATTTTCAAGGCGATACTCGCTTCGAATGAGAAATTGGTGGATGTCCGAGTGAGTCTCGGTGTCCTGTATGAGAAGAAAAAGAACATGCAGGAGGCGATCAGTGCCTATCAGAAGGCTTTGGATGCGATTCCGTCGGATAATGACAGAGTATCCAATCTCCGTACGCAGGTGGAGAAGATGCTTTCGACGGTACGGAATGGCGGTACCAATATCGGAAAGCCGACGCCTCCAGTGGAAACGCCAAGAGGTGCTCCTTCAGCAGAAGTCCCAGCGGTGCCAGCTCCACCGGTAAATCCGAGCGATACTTCTATCCAGGAATCTATTACTCAGTAAGAGAGTGAGTATTATAGCGATTTGTCGGTGCAGAGGAGCGTGATGAGAAATCCTGAAATGATGGAGGAGAGGAATGTTTGTTCGGTTTCTTTCTTTTTTCAAACAAGCGGTTGTACCGCTCCAAAAGCGGAACAACCGCTCTCACTATGAGATGTTCGGTGTGATAAGTCACGGATTTTCCACCCTTGACAGGCTTTCTAGCTCTGCTATTATAGGTAAGTCGCTTTTGAGAAAAAAGCTTTTTTGTTTCTCAATTTGAGCCATAGTCTGATAGCAATGATGGCTCTGTTGGGTCTGAAACGAGGATGCTGGAATAAGTCAGGAACTTCTTGCCATTCTTGCATTCCGTTTCCGATTTGCAACTTGACAATTCTGTTGGAAGAAATTTACCCGGGGCACGGAAGCCGCGGGGAGTGAGAGTATTTCAGCAAAACGAGGTCAAATAGGCAAGTATTTGTAGCGAAGCGATCCATTTGGAATTTCTTCGCTGCAAACCGGTTGTCCGCTGGAATTTTCCCCTCAAAAGGAGAAGGTCGGCGGACGATGAATAAGAAGAATACATTGAAGAAGAAGGTTACTAACGTATATGGTGGATGCCTTGACTCGAATGAGCGATGAAGGACGCAGTAGGTTGCGAAAAGCTTCGGGGAGCTGCCAAACAAGCTTTGATCCGGAGATGTCCGAATGGGGTAACCCAGTCCCGCCTCGGCGGGATTAGCACAATTTGAATTCATAGAGTTGTGTAGCGCACCCTGAGAATTGAAACATCTTAGTATCAGGAGGAAGAGAAATTAAATTAAAGATTCCGTGAGTAGTGGCGAGCGAACGCGGAAGAGTCTAAACCAGTGCCACGCACTGGAAATTCCAAAACCCAAATTCCAAAGACCAAATAAATTCCAAAACTCAAAATTCAAAATTCAAAATCCAAACCTCTTATGAAGAAGTTTGGTGATTGGAAATTGTGATTTGTGTTTTGTTTGGCCACCGCCTTGGCGGGGTCCCGCTTCAGCGGGAAAATTGTGATTTGGAAATTGGAGCTTCCACTGCGTGGCATTGGGGTTGCGAGGTTTTCGTACTCGTTTGATCGGGGGCCTGCGTTTTTTCTTAGAAGAAATATCTGGAAAGATATGTCACAGAGGGTAATAGCCCCGTATTCGAAAAGAAAAAGCGTTCGTTGAGAAAATCCTCAAGTAGGGCGGGGCCGGAGAAACCCCGTCTGAATCCGGGAGCACTAACTTCCAAGACTAAATATCATTCGAGATCGATAG
>CAYOIM010000053.1:0-3847 GCA_964404075.1 uncultured Bdellovibrionales bacterium
CCCCCAAGAAATTCCACGGTGAGCTTCACTGAAGGATTCTCCTGTGTATGAACCAAGACCAGGCTCTCTCCGTATCCGTCAAGGAGCGGACTCAAAAACTCATCCCCCCACGATGGAGAAAATGTCGTCACGCCAGAAAAATCGATCTCGATATTCTCCGGTTTTGCCTCACGCAATGTCGGAAGAAAAGCCGCGTATGCCTCTTTTCCGGCCTGTCGAGACACGAGTGTCGTTCCGAATTTTTTCAATTCTATTCTCATAACTTTGCATGAGGCATCTCCCTCAAATTAAAATACGACGATAGCCAGACACCCCCCCACCAAAAAACCGGATTTTGCAACTTGCATCCCCCTTCCATGCCGAAGTGAGACCTTCCCCGTTCCGGAATAAAAGTCTATGGACAAAGGATAACGCTCCACGATCATTTTCACGAGCTTCAATCCGTTCCCCCTCGCTTCCGGAGCGCGCCCCGAAATCACCTCCGTAAAAGCAACCCGAAGCGCATCTTCATCCGTCTCTAATCCCGGCTTCACGCGCCTCAAGGTTGTCAATACTCCCTGCCCCCGATCAGCAAGCACCACCTGTCGCTTTCTCATATCATACGCATAAAACACTCCCGGAACATCACGCCAATTCCCGAGATTATGATCAAAAGAATTGTTACCGATTTCTCCGACAGCGGAAACGATAAGCGACGCATAGGGAAGCTCTGCTTCTTTTTCCAAAAGATTTCTCTCCATTCTCATGAGTCGAGCCTGAAAAACAACGCTGTTCGCGCAATACCACTCATCTTCCGGATCCTTTCCTTCCAAACTGGATGCCCAGTTTTTTGCAATCGAAAAAAGATCCCTCTGATGCGACTCCACTTGCTCAAGAGAGTAAGAACGATGCCCACCGGGAGACTTAATAGCCGGGAAAATTCCCTTCTTATCCCATCGACGCAATGTATCCAAGGAAACCCCGAGCATTTCGGCGGCTTCTCGAATAGGAATTAATTTGTCAGAAGTCATATTTTGCATAGATTTATTTTATCAAACTATGCAAAACTATGCAAATTTTCAAACATTCTCCCTTTTCAAAGGGAAAAACTTCACCCCCGAATCAACCTCCCTCGGCTATCTCCCGACGCAGACGGTATCATTGTTCGATGAAGACCTGGAGAAATATCTCAAGCTCAAGGAAATCCTCGAAGACAATGCCGATGTCTCGACCGTGTGGGTAATCTGGCATAAAAGCTGGCTGTCTACCCGATGGTTTGATGGCTCTTAACGAGCGGAAAATACAACAGTCTCTCCATTGTTCCATCACGATTCACCGACTGCTCCAGGAGGAGGACCATCCCAAATAATATCGTTTGAAACCCATGCGCCATTAACACATTGTGATGAAGTAATCCCTTCTACATAGGCACCGCTGGCATGGCTACTCAGCGTGAGATAAAACCAACCAGAAGTAACCCATTTTGTAAAAAGACTATGATAACACTCTGCCCCTCCTCCCCCACTCGCCTTCTTCCACAACCCCGACTGGCAAGAAAGGAGAAGCCCCGTACTATCCCGTGCCACCAGTCCATTGGGTGTGCAAGCGGTATTCTCTATGACGACATCCACTATCTGTACCTTGCCAGAAGTGAGGACACCGGTGACGGTACCACTCGTCGCACTGATGCTTCCAGCAGTGAAGAGACTCCCTCCGATATAGGCATTCCCTCCTCCCCCGACTTCCAGGGCATTGGTAGGGATGACAGTGCTATTCACACCGAGCATGCCGGTCTTGTACTGCGGGGTGATACCATTGGTGAGTGGTCCTGAGACATTCCCTCCTGGAGGAGGCAGGGTCGGAGAAGTCCATGCCTGTGCAAATTGTATGCTTATTCCCAAGATGAGTCCGAGAGAGATCACTTTCATCCAGTAGACGCTTTTGTGTGCGAGGGAGTGTTTCTGCATATTTTTTGTTAGATGATTATTTTTTTAGATGATTATTTTTGAGGGGAGTGGTTGTTCCACCCGCCCGCAACGATTCGTGTAGCGATTCGGGCAGGCTTTTGGAGCGGTGCAACCGCTATTTGGGAATCTCACTTTTTCTTGGTCTCATCTTACTCTCTCTCTTGCAAGCAAATAAAAAAGAGGCTTCGTGATGAAGTCGCTTTTTTCTTTCCTCAAATGTACCCTTTGGAAACAGCGGTCGCACCCCTCCAACAGGGGAACGACCGCTCCCACTTGCAAATGTTACATGAGAACCACGATCGCGCTTTCATGTACCATTTGGGGAAAAGCTCTGTCTGCTCTATCCTATACTTACGCTCCCCCAGACTTTTGTATCGACTCTCTCTTACCCAATGTCTCGCATCAAATATCTGACATCCATTATCCTATTATCCCGATTCCTATGCACATCCTCGGTATCGATCCCGGAACAGCGACGGTCGGCTGGGCGGTCATTGATTCGACTGCTGGGAAACTCAGCATCGTCGATTTCGGACATATCAGCACCTCGCCCCAAACACCCATGACGGAGCGCCTGCTGGAAATCTCCAAAAACCTGGAAGAAATCGTGATGAAATACAAGCCCGAGGAGGCTGGCGTTGAGGAACTCTTCTTCGCCAAAAATGTGAAAACCGCGATGACCGTCAGCCAGGCACGAGGGGCTATACTCTTGACTCTTGAGAGATTTTGTGTCAATATATACGAGTACAAACCAAACGAGGTGAAGCTCTCTCTCACGGGCTACGGAAGAGCCGACAAAGCTCAGATGCAAGCCATGGTGAAAGCGATACTCACATTGAAATCCATACCGAAACCGGACGATGCCGCCGATGCCTGCGCTATCGCCATCTGTCACGCGAATAGTCGGAAATGGAAATTACTCGAGAAATAAAACAACGGTTGTTCCGCTTTTGGAGCGGTGCAACCGCTGTTTTCAATAAAAAAATCGGAACGACCGATATTTTCAATCGAAAGAGCATAGCACCCGCTCTTATACATTTAATTTTTATTATTGAAGCATTCATTAGAAATTTGATATTCGTAATTAGGTATTTCATTACAGTATGTCCATCCATCCTCTCATCGCATTTTTCGTTCACTCCGGCGTTCCTCTCCAGACGGTGGCGCTCCTCCTCTTCCTGCCGATCATCGCGACGCTCGTCGCCATTTTCCGCCAAGTGATCGGGATCAAAGCCTTCGGCATCTATACCCCATCGATCATCACCTTCGCGCTCCTCGCCTTCGATCCAAACGGCGTGAAATACGGCATCGCCATTTTCATCGCAGTCATCGTGGTCGGAATGCTCTCGCGCTGGTTCCTCAAGCGATTCCGTCTGCTCTACCTCCCCCGCGTCGCCATCACACTCTCCATCGTCTCCCTCTCGATCCTCGGCATCCTCGTCCTCGGCGGGATGCAAAGCCGCACCGGACTCGCATCGGTGTCCATCTTCCCCCTCCTCATCATGATCACCCTCGCGGAGAAATTCGTCGCAACCCAGATCGAAAAAGGAACCCGGGTAGCGGTCGTCCTCGCCATCGAAACGCTCCTCATCTCCATCGTCGGGTACACACTCCTCCGGTGGGAAGCGCTCCTCCAAGTCATACTCTCCTTCCCATGGATCGTGCTGTTCACTTTCGCCATCAATATCCTCCTCGGGAAATGGACCGGGATCCGACTGACCGAATATGTCCGATTTCGGAAAATCATCAAACATCTGTGACCCCCAATAAGTACGCACGATCTTCCTCAGTATCTATCTCAAATCTCATGGCGCATATAAAATTTCATCGTTTTGAGCGAAAATTTTGAAAATTGAGGAGGAATATCTGGATATTCTGACGATATTTTCAGGATTTGCAGC
>CAYOIM010000054.1:0-3466 GCA_964404075.1 uncultured Bdellovibrionales bacterium
CAAGCTCGATCTCGAGGTGTTCGAGAAATCTTTGAATCAGCATTTGTAACTTTGTTGTTGACATATTGGTATTATAGAGAGATTAGAGGAAATAGGATAGAAGATAGCGGATAGTTGATAAGAGATAATTGATATGAGATCAGGTATCTATTATCCGGTATCCAGTATCAATGATCTGAAATCATAAATTTCCCTTATTTTAGCCATAAATAGAACTTTTTCATTGACAGAGAGTATCATTCGCGCTAGAATACCCTTTGTAAAAATTAAGGAAAAAGCCGATGACGCGATTGCGACGGAATTGCCGTCCTCCCCGTCTACCGCTTGGACCGATTGAAGGGCTCACCTATTTTCAAGCAATTCCTCAGGTTTTTGCATGATAGACAGGCAGACCTCCGTATCAGGCTTCGGGCATTCCATACCCGAATCCATTATTTTCAGATCCTTTTCGCTCGTTTTGTGAAATCAGCGGGGATGGGACGGTATCTTCTCCATACCTTCCGGACTTCCGCCGCTTTCTCGGTCGTTTTTTCGAGCGCCATCCTCGTGTCCGCGACGAATTTCTCCCATCAGAGAGAGGATGGGACGATTTTCGGTTATTTCGGTGGTGAACAGAAAGTCGCCCTCGCCTCGACGGAGAAGCGATTGTCGTCTCGTCTGCCCCGGACGGACAATCTCTCTCTCGCACCGCTTTCGAGCGCTCCTTCGAGCGTCGAGACGAGCAAGGAAGATGTCGGTACTATCCTCGATATCGCGGGGAACAGCAATCTTTCTTTGGAAAGTCAGGTCGTCATCTCGAATTATCAGTCTGGTGCGAATGCCGCGAGGGATCCGGAGGAAGGCGATGGCGTGAAGATCTATACGGTCGCGGAGGGTGATACGGTTTCCGGAATTGCGGCGGCGCATGGTATTACGGTGAATACGATTCTCTGGGCGAATGACCTGGAGAATGTGGATTCCATCAAGCCGGGGGACCAGATATTCATTCTGCCGGTCGCCGGACTGACCTATGTCATCAAATCCGGTGAATCATTGGATGACATCGCGAAGAAATTCAAGGCGGATAAGACGAATATCATCGCTTTCAACAATCTGCCGGCGAATGGGGACATCAATGCGGGGGAGAGTATCATTATTCCCGGCGGGAGCAAGGAAATTCCGGTGAATAGAGGGAGTACTTCCGCTCTCGATC
Organism: uncultured Bdellovibrionales bacterium; assembly: GCA_964404075.1. Lineage (GTDB taxonomy): Bacteria > Patescibacteriota > Minisyncoccia > Moranbacterales > UBA1568 > CAYTED01. Next base: position 1,193 of record CAYOIM010000054.1, read on the forward strand.
GGCGTCAGTATGCGACTTCGGGCGGGATTGGGTCGGCGACCGATCTCTCGACGGGCGGATGGAGGAAGCTCGAAGGGAGGGCTGGGACGGGACATCGTTTCCCCTATGGGTATTGCACCTGGTTCGTCGCGCAGAAGCGATTCGTTCCATGGAGCGGCAATGCCGGTACCTGGCTCTATAATGCGAGAGCCATGGGGTACAAGACGGGGCGCGCTCCGGCGGTGGGAGCCATCGTCGTCACGACGGAAAATCGTTTTTATGGGCATGTTGCGGTCGTGGAGAAGGTAGAAGCCGGACAGATCCTCGTGAGCGAGATGAATTATCGTGGCTGGGCGAAAACCGACCGGCGATGGCTCTCGACCGCAAGCCGGGTCATCAAGGGATATATTTATTAAAAAAAGCCCCGCCGAGAGGGCGGGGGAGGATGTTCACTTAGTGTGAACCGTAAGGAAAGGGACTTCTCAAACTTTAGAGAAGTCCGGCCTGACCGAAGAGGGTGAGGCTGATGACCGGCATGAGCGCGAGGAGAAAGGCGAATGCCATTTCCTGTCCTTGCTCGCGTGCCACGCACTTGGGGCATGAGTCGCCCTCGCACGCTGGTGCGGAAGGTGAAGCTCCGGCACCATCTTGTATGACAATTTCTGCCATAGGTTTGTTTTTACGAATTAGCCGCCAAAGAAAGAAAACGGGTGCATGCAGACGCATTCACCCGTTCTTCATTGACCTCTCTAGTATACTCCAAAAAACCGGTTTTGTCAAAGGGGGAGCGAGTAGGGTATGATGAGGGGTGTGAAACTTTAAGGGTTATTTCTGTTGGCATGCTTTCTCGACCATTCCCTGCTCAGTTCGGGAAATGAACTTGCGCTGCGAGAGGTCTCAAAATCATGCCAACAGAAATGACCCGCACTGCCGCTGATATGAAAAAAATATGACTCAGAAAATCTACAATACCCTGTCGCAGAAAGTGGAATTGCTTGAGACGATCACTCCCGGGAAGATTAATTTTTTCGTGTGCGGACCGACGGTGTATGATGTCCCGCACCTCGGGCATGCGAAGACCTATGTGCAGTTCGATATGATCGCGCGGTATCTCCGCTCCCGCGGGTACGAAGTGTTCTACCTCCAGAATATCACGGATATCGATGACAAGATTATCGCTCGCGCGGCGGAGCAGGGAATGGGTTGGGAGGCACTCGCGCGGAAATTCGAATCGGTATACCTGGAGGATATGGCATCATTGCATGTGAATGCTGTATCGAAGTATATCCGCTCGACGGACTATATCGAGGAGGTGGTGTCACAGGTGGAGCGACTGATGGAGCGTGGGTTCGCGTATGGGACGAGCGACGGGATCTATTTCGAGATCGCGAAGTTCGCGGAGTATGGGAAGTTGTCTCATCGGAGCGAGGTCGGAAAGGATGATGCAGTCTCACGAATCGATGCCAGCAGTGAGAAACGAGGATGGAATGACTTCTGCCTCTGGAAAAATTCGAAGGAAGGTGAGCCGAGCTGGGACACGCGTATCGGGACAGGTCGCCCGGGCTGGCATATCGAGGATACGGCGATGACGGAAAAATTTTTCGGACCGCAGTACGATATCCATGGCGGGGCGGTGGATCTTATCTTCCCGCATCATGAGGCGGAATTGACCCAGATGGAAGCGCTTTCGGGGAAGTCCCCGTTCGTCCGGTATTGGATGCATACCGGCTTCCTGAATATCGATTCCGAGAAGATGAGCAAGAGCAAGGGGAACTTCAAAACGATCCGTGAGGCGCTCGTCGAATATGATTACCGTGTCCTCCGGCTCTTCTTCCTCTCCGCGCAGTACCGGTCCATGATGGACTTCTCGAAGAAAGCACTCCTGCAGGCAAAGAATACGCTCGCGAGTATCGATGAATTTGTCTTTCGTATTGAGCAAGACAATGATGATGTGGAAAATGAAGAGGCGATCGCGAAACTTCGCGAAGAAATTATTTCCGCGATGGACAATGACTTCAATACGCCCCAGGCATTCGCGGCACTCTTTGATTTCATGAAAGCTCAATCGGGAAAGCGTTCGGGGAAACGCGTATTCGCATTGTTTCAGGAGCTACAGAGTTTTCTTGACATTTTCAAGCTGGAAGGGGATTCGGAAGATGAAGAGATTGAGAAGCTGATAGAAAAGCGAAATGAATACCGTGTCGCGCAGAAATATACTGAGGCCGATGCCATTCGCGATCAGCTCCTCGCCATGGGCGTGAAGCTCTACGACGAGAACGGCAAGACGAAATATCG
>CAYOIM010000055.1:0-2936 GCA_964404075.1 uncultured Bdellovibrionales bacterium
TTTCATCCCGCCATGCCGTTCGATAAGAATTTCGTCATCGCCACAGGCAGTACGGGAGCGGAACATGACCCGCAGGGAGTATCAGGCGGGGTTGTCCCGCATCATCTGCTTGCGCATTCGCTCATCGCGCATTTTTTCCAAAGACTCGCGAAGTCCGATGTGCGACCGGAAACGATCGTGCTGATCGGACCGAATCATTTCAGCCGGGGGGACAAGAATGTGCTGACCGGTATCCGGGGGTGGGATACGCCGTTTGGGCGGGTCGAGGCGGATTCGGCGATGGCGCGAAGCCTTGTCGGAAACGGTTTTTCTGGCATTGATGAAGATGCTATCGAAGGGGACCATGCGATTTATGGCATCGTCCCATTTATTCGCTATTACCTTCCGGAAACGAGGGTGGTGCCGTTGCTCTTGGGATCGAGGATCTCTAAAGCAGAAACCGATATGGTATCCGATCAGCTCTCGGCACTCATCAACGGAGGTCGTGTTTCGCTTATCGCATCGACAGATTTTTCACACTATTTGTCGAGTCTCGAATCTCAGAAGATGGATCAGGAAACCATCCGAGCGATAGCAAATCGTGATTATCGACAAATTGAGACATATGGGAATGACCATATCGACTCTCCCGCGTCGCTCATCGCCGTGATGAAGGCGTATGAAAAGAGCGGCTGGAACCCCATGCGATTACTTGAGCATACCGATTCCGGGAAGATTCAGCAGAAGCCAAACATGGAGAATACGAGTTATTTCACATTTGGATTTTCGAAAAAAAATGAGACGGGGAAAGCGAATGAACCGGCGACCCTCCTCTTCGGGGGAGATATGTCGTTCGACCGCTCTATCCGGACGGCGATGCGCAGGCGGGGAAATGATTTTCCTCTGGCAGGACTGAAAGAAGTTTTTTCGCAGTCCGATCTGGTCGTCGCGAATCTCGAGGGGCCGATCACGGAGAATGTATCGAAGAGTGAGGGAAGCGTTATCGGATCACGGGAGAATTATTTCTTCACCTTCGATCCGTCGGTCGCGAAAACTTTGAAGGATTCCGGTGTCGGCATGGTGAATCTCGGCAACAATCATATCCTGAACTTCGGCGAAGATGGCGTGGCGCAGACGAAGAAATATCTGGAATCTGCGGGTGTGGGATATTTCGGTTCGCCACTCATTGGTGATATTCGGTATGGTATTCGTGACATTCGTGGTCAAAAAATAGCTTTCGTCAATTATAATCAATTCATTGCGAACGGCAAGGAAAGGGCGATGACCGATATCGCCGAAGCGAAAGCGAAATCCGATTTCGTCGTGCTCTATGCGCATTGGGGGAAGGAGTATGTGTCGGCACTGCCGTCGGTCAGGGAACTTGCACATACATTCGTCGATGCCGGGGCGGACATTATCATCGGCTCGCATCCGCATGTCGTACAGGAACACGAGGTGTATCATGGGAAGACGATCTATTATTCTCTCGGCAATCTCGTCTTCGACCAGTATTTTCAGAAAGAAACCAAACGAGGTCTTTTGGTGAGGGTCATTATCGATGCGAAAACCAAGGAAGCGAATACTGAAGAAATCCCCGTGGAATTGCAATCGGATGGGCAGACCGTTCTCGGAAGAACGGGTCATTGATTTTCTCCCTGCTTTGGGGTAGAGTGGAGAACTTATGACCAAAAAATACTTCATCCATACTTTCGGGTGCCAGCAGAATGTGGCGGATTCCGAGCGGGTCGCGAGCCTCTATGAGTCCCGTGGGATTTCGCCTGCCGAGACGATGCATGATGCGGACATCATCATCCTCAATACCTGCGTGATCCGCGAGCGTGCCGAGGAGAAAGTCTTCGGTCTCATCCGGAGTATCCGCGAGGGGAATCATGGACGGAGCGATGCGCATATCGTCGTTACGGGGTGTCTCATCGGCGCGGCTCTGCGCGAGCCGAGCGGCACGATGCTCAGGAAGTTACGAGCCCGTCTCCCGGATGTCGAATTCCTCCCGATGGAGGAGGTGGGATTCGAGCATGTCCCGAAACGAGCGAAAGTAAAATCAGCATCCATCCCGATCTCGAACGGTTGCAATAATTACTGCGCGTTTTGTATCGTGCCGTTTTCGCGCGGCAAGGAAGTATCACGGCCATTTCTCGATATCATCACGGAAGCGGAGGGATTGATACGGGAGGGATTCGAGGAAATCGTTCTCCTTGGACAGAATGTGAATTCGTATGGATCGGATTTTCTCATGGAAAAAATCAAAGAGGGGGATGAGTATGAATTGCCGCATGGGATGAAAGTAAGACCGACCATGGTGAAACATTTGAATCGCCATCGTATCCCGACACTCTTTCCGCAACTTCTTGATCGCGTTGCGCGGATTCCAGGATTGCAAAAAGTATCGTTCATCGCTTCGAATCCTTGGGATTTCACGGAGGAACTTATCGATGTGTTGGCACGGAACAAGAACATTGATCGACTCCTCCATCTCCCCGTGCAGTCGGGATCGAGTGCCATCCTCAAGGCGATGAATCGCTGGTATACCCGGGGGGAGTATCTCGAGCTTATCGATCGGATCCGTGCCAAGGTTCCGGATATCCGATTCACCACGGATATCATTGTGGCATTTCCAGGGGAGACGCTGGTGGACTTCGAGGATTCGAAAAATCTCGTACGGGAAGTCGGTTTCGAGAAAGTGTATATCGCCTGGTTTTCACCGCGACCAGGAACGGTTGCGAAAGAGACGATGGCGGATAGTATTCCGATCGAAGAAAAGAAACGCCGTTTCAAAGAGCTCGACGACCTCGTACTCGACCTCTCCGGGAGAGCATATCTGAAGAAAAAATAATTTACTCAAAACAGGGGTTGAACCGCTGTTTTGAGTCTCTATAGAAGCTTCAAACAGGGGTTGAACCGCTGTTTTTCTCGTTGAACCAGGCGTGGTAGACGATGGG
>CAYOIM010000056.1:0-2915 GCA_964404075.1 uncultured Bdellovibrionales bacterium
CCATTCTCTTCCTATAGTATCTGATATCCGGATCTCATCTTGATATGATTTCAATAGATCATAATAAATAAATCATTATGGCATCGACTCATATCGTCTTGACCGGGGGAGTATCTGGCGGGCATTTGTTTCCTCTCGTTGCGGTGACGCATGCTCTGCGGGAGAAATTGCGGGGCGATGTGGAGTTCCTCTTCGTCGGACCTTCGGGAAGATTCGGAACGGAGGCGATGGAACAGGTCGGTGTCCGATCGAAAATCATCCTGACAGGGAAGATCCGCCGATATTTTTCGCTCGCGAATTTCACGGATGTATTCAAGGTGCCGATCGGTTTCGTGCAGGCGCTGTGGCATCTCTTCTGGTTCATGCCGGATGCGGTGTTCGCCAAGGGAGGATCGGGATCGGTACCGGTCGTGCTTGCCGCGTGGGTATATCGGATACCCGTCTTGCTCCATGATTCGGATGCGACGGCCGGTCGCGCGAATCAGTTGCTGTCTCGTTTTGCCAGGCGGATCGCGATCGCATACCCGTCCGCAAAGCGGTTCTTCCCGGAAGAAAAAGTCGCGCTTACCGGAAACCCCGTTCGTCCCGATGTCCTTTCGGGAGACGCATCCCGCGCAAAGACCCATTTCGCATTGCCGGAAGGGAAGCCGGTCATTTTTTTCATCGGAGGGAGCCTCGGATCGAAGAATCTGAATGATGCGCTCGCGCGGATCCTGCCGGAACTCCTGAAGAGCGTGTCCGTCATTCATCAGACCGGCGAGGAGCATTTCGCCCGCGTGATCGCTGAGGCACAATTGCTCGGTATCGCGCCGGATACCGAGCTCGGGTATCGTCCGCGGATATTCCTTTCGGGTGGCGAGCTGGGTGACGCCTATGCGGTTTCCGATCTCGTCATCTCCCGGGCGGGTGCGAATTCGATTGCGGACGCCGCCGCGTATGGCAAGGCGCTCATCCTCGTTCCGCTCCCGACGGCCGCCAATGACGAGCAGAGGAAGAATGCCTATGATGTCGCGGCCATCGGGGGGGCGACGGTCCTCGAAGAAGGGAATCTGACCGAACATATTCTTCTCTCGAAAATCAGGGAGCTCCTCCTCAATGAATCAGAACGGAGAGAGATGGGTGAAAAACTCCGCGCATTCTATCATCCCGACGCCGCCATCCTCATCGCCGACGGTATCATCTCGATGATGTGAATTTTAACAACGGTCGTTCCGCTTTTTGAGCGGTGCGTCCGCTGTTAGAAATTCATCTCTATTTTCTCAACTCTATCCTCTAAACTCTATTCTCTTGATGTATGTTTAACTCGAGGCTCACAAATGTGAAAAAGATTCACATGATCGGGATTAAGGGTCAGGGAATGACTGCTTTGGCAGAGCTTTTGTTTGCCAGGGGGATTATCTTGTCCGGATCCGATATCGAGGAAGAATTTACGACGGATAAGGTGTTGCGGTCTTTAGGAATTCCGTTTACAGAAGGTTTCTCAGCAAAGAATATCCCTCCCGATGTGGAATTGATTATTTATTCTACTGCTTACAACGCAGACAATAACGAGGAGGTACGGAGTGCCCTGGAAAGTGGGGAAAAAGTTTTGACATACCCGGAAGCAATCGGAGAAATATCTCGGGAAAAATTAACACTTGCGGTCTGTGGCACTCATGGGAAAACAACGACTGCCGCATTTCTCGCCGAAATTTTGAAGAGCATCGGAGAGGATCCGAGCGCGATTGTCGGAAGTACGATACCGGATTGGAAGGGAAACGCACTTATCGGAAGCGGAGATTTTCTCGTTTTGGAATCTGATGAATATCAGGATAAACTGGCGCTGTACCATCCCTTTGCCGTTATTTTGACGAGTGTGGATTGGGATCATCCGGATTATTTCCCGACGAAAGAGTCGTATATGGAGGTATTTCGGAAATTTGTGGCGCGTATTCCAAAGCATGGCATCCTTATTTATTGCAATGACTCTGTTGATGTCGTCGATATCGCGAGGAGTGCGCAATGTCGAACGGTGTCTTATGGCACGCTCGATGGTTCGCATTATCGGGTGAAGAATTATGTGCCATTGCCAGAAGATGCAAAGTTCCGGCAGCGATTTTCCTTGGAAGGAGGAGATGTATCGAGGCGGTTTTCTGAAACAGTTTCTTTGCAATTGGCAGGAATTCACAATGCCTTGAATGTCACTGCTATTATTGCCTTGCTTGATTTTTTGAAAAAAGATCGGGAGAGAGTGATCTCAGCAGTCGCACAATTTTCCGGAGTAGAGAGACGATTTGAATATATCGGCGAACATTTCGGTACTTTGGTCTATGATGATTTTGCGCATCATCCCGAAGAAATACGGGCGACTCTCAAGGCGTTTCGTGAATTATTTCCGACGAAAAAAATTCGTGTTATTTTTCACCCGCATACTTTCACCCGAACCAAGGCGCTTTTCGAAGAATTCTCGCAGTGTTTCACTGATGCAAATCAGGTCTCTCTGCTCGATATTTACGGTAGTGCCCGGGAAGTGCAGGGGGGCGTTTCTTCAGAAGAGTTGGTGCATGAAATCAATCGCTTTACTCATGGGAAAGCTGAATATATTGCGGATGTATCGCAGTTCTTGGAAACATTGATTCGCGAGATGGGGCGAAATGATGTTATCATTACTATGGGTGCGGGAGATGTGTGGAAGCTGGGCAGGAAACTCCTCGAAAAATAATTTTGTTCTGAATTTTTACAGCGGTCTCCGCCATCCGCCAACTGGCGGAGGCGGATCAAAAAGCCGAACTACCGCTGTAAAATTGATTGTTTTCTCATTTCGAAATTGAAACATTGGAAATTGTTTGGAAATTGAAAATTGGGAATTGATAATTTTTTACCCTATGTACTTCAAGCATAATGTCACGCTCGCGCCGTATACGACTTTCAGGGTC
>CAYOIM010000057.1:0-2906 GCA_964404075.1 uncultured Bdellovibrionales bacterium
TTGCCTTCCTTCACGACATAACCGCGATCCTGGATGGTCTTCACGATGGAAGCATAGGTGGATGGTCGGCCGATGCCGCGTTTTTCCAGCTCTTTCACGAGACCGGCTTCGGTGTATCGATGCGGTGGCTCGGTCTGCTTCTCTTCGGATTCTATTTTTTTCAGAGTGAGCGGATCGCCTGCCATGACTTTCGGTACCTCGACATCATCACCCCTTGCGGCGGTATCGAGCCGGAGCCACCCATCGAAGAGGAGGTGCGAGCCGTTGGCGGAAAAATCCGGAAGCGCGCGATCGGTCGTGTTCGCGATGATTTTCGTGCGGAGGATTTCCGCATCGCTCATCTGTGAGGCGAGCGTGCGGATGCGGATGAGGGTGTAGAGTTTTTTCTCATCATCGGTGATCCCGGCGGTTTTTTTCGATGGATCGGTCGGGCGGATCGCTTCATGGGCTTCCTGCGCGTTCTTGCTCTTCGTCTTGTATCGTCGTACGGAGAGATATCGCTCGCCGAATTCCTTCGTGACTGCGGCGATGATCTCGGGGAGAGCGGTCTCGGAAATCGAGATGCTGTCGGTACGCATGTAGGTGATAGAGCCCTTTTCGTAGAGTTTCTGTGCGGCGCGCATGGTGCGCGACGGGGACATGCCGAGGCGCGAGCTCCCGGCCTGTTGGAGCGTCGAGGTAGTGAATGGCGCGTATGGTCGCCGGAGCGCTTCGGTCGTGGTGACCTCGATCACTTCCCATGATTTTTTCTCCGCGAGCGCGAGGATTTCTTTCACTTCCGCAATTTCTTTCGGTTGCTGGGTGCAGGTGAAGAGAATGTCCTCCTTCTTTTTCGTCGCGCAGAGCGCGGTCACGACGAAATAGGTTTCGGGAATGAAGGTGCGGATTTCCTTCTCCCGCTCGGCGAGGATGTGGAGGGCGGGGGATTGGACGCGACCGGCGGAGAGTCCGTAACGCACTTTCTTCCAGATGAGTCCCGAGAGGTCGTAGCCGACGAGGCGATCGAGGACGCGTCGTGCTTCCTGCGCTTTGCGGAGATCGATGTCGAGTTCGCGCGGATGAGCGACCGCCTCGGTGACCGCCCTTTCGGTAATCTCATAGAAGAGGACGCGTTTTGGATCTTTGATCCCACAGCTCTCGGCGACATGCCAAGCGATAGCTTCTCCTTCGCGATCGGGGTCGGTCGCGAGGAAGATGGTGTCGGCTTTCTTCGCGAGTGTTTTGATTTCGCGGACGATCGATTCTTTTCCCGGAGAGATTTCATAGTGAGGGATGAATCCTCCTTTGATGTCGATCGCCACCTTGTTCGATTTCGGGAGGTCGCGGACATGCCCGACCGAAGCGACGACGGTGAACTCGCCCTTCAGGTATTTCTCGATGGTCTTCGCTTTGGATGGGGACTCGACGATGAGGAGTTTCATAGAGGAGGAGTCTGGAATGTAGAATCTGGAATTTGGATTATTTGGAAACAAAAAAAGAGCATCTTCTATTTTTTTTAATCTAGATTCCAAATTCTAGATTCTTTCTTCATCTCATCTTTACATATTGCTGTCCGCCGATGTTTTTGACAAGTCCTTTCAATTCGAGGAAGGTGAGCTGTGCCATGGTTTCAGTCGTTTCCAGTGTAGAGTGTTTGAGAATTGTGTCAATATGGGAGGCTTCATGCGAGAGGAGATGCCAGATGATCGTTTCGTTTTCGGAGAGATTTTCTGGCGTCGTGGGAGCGTCGGTCGTTTTTTCCGTCGCGCGACCGAGATGCGGATATGCTTCGAGAATATCCGCCATGCCGGTGACCGGTATGGCGCCTTGCCGGATGAGGCGATGACAGCCAGCGGAGAGCGGAGAGAAGATCGATCCGGGAACGGCGAATACTTCGCGATCATAATCGAGGGCGAGCCTCGCAGTGATCGCGGTGCCGCTTTTTTCCATCGCCTCAACGACCAGGGTGCCGGCGGAGAGTCCGGCCATGATGCGATTCCTCGCCGGGAAGGTTCCCTTGCTCGCCGTTGATCCCGGCGGGTACTCTGAGAGGAGCGCGCCGTGCTGTATCACGGAATGAGCGAGGGCAAGGTGGGATTGGGGAGTGATATGGGCATCATCGATGCCGCTCCCGAGAACGGCGAGCGTCTCTCCGTGATGCCGGAGCGCGGCGGCATGAGCATCGGAGTCGATGCCGAATGCGAGTCCGGATACGACAACGAATCCCGCTTCGACGGCTTCGGTCGCGAATTTTTCTGTGACTTGCCGACCATAGGAAGTATGATTCCGCGAACCGATGATGGTGAGGAATGATTTTTCATTCCATCCGGTGAAATTTCCCCGCACATAGAGGAGGGGTGGGAAATCGGGGATTTCACGGAGGAGATTCGGATACTCTGGGTCGAAATAGGGGAGGATGCGGATACCATTTTTTTCCAGGTCATCCACGGCTTTCTCGAAAGAGAAATGACGACGCGTTTCGAGGAGGGCGTCTCTCGTTTTCGGTCCGAAGTCAGGGATGTTACGGAAAGCCCGTATGGGACTCTCCCAAGCTTCCTGCGGAGTATCGAAGTGATTGAGTATGCTGATGAGTGTCTTCGTGCCGACGCCCGGAACGGAAGCGAGCGCGTGGAGGTAGATATATGGATGCATGGGATTTGTTTCAATCGGGTATGATGGTATTGTACCGCCACTTTTCCATTATGGACAAATTCCGGATATTCCCTATAATAGACCTGTTGCCTTTGGGCCGTTAGCTCAGTTGGTAGAGCACCGCATTTGCAATGCGGGGGTCGCAGGTTCGAATCCTGTACGGTCCACCCCGTTAGAAAATTTTTTTCAGAGCAGGGTAGTGGTTATAAAATAAGGAGAAATTCCTTATACAGGGATTTCTAACGGGATCCACAACAATACGAAACGCACGGGAT
>CAYOIM010000058.1:0-2799 GCA_964404075.1 uncultured Bdellovibrionales bacterium
AATCTATTGACTAAATTAGAAAAATGTGCTATATTGTCCAGTCAACCTCCAGAGAGGAGACCCAGCCGAAAGAGTCGGCCCAGGCTAACTTTCTAGAAGTTTTCTATGAAATTTCTGCAACGACTGGTGTTTCTCGTGCTTATCAGTAGCATTTTTGTCCAAATACCAAGAGTAAAAGCAGAAGAGAGTGAGAATATAGTGTCGGGTGCCATCCCTTTCCATGCGGCTTATTCCTACAAGAATGACCCCCTTCTCATCGATTGGACATTCTTTACCGATAAGGATGGAGAGGTGAAGAGAACGCAGGATCATGACTTATCCACCGAATATACCGATGAAGAAGAGACCCTGCTCGCCAAGCGCTGGTATGCCAAGCAAGCGGGTAAGTGGAGGAATCTTCCGAAAGGGAAGTTTATCATCAACGCTTCGGCCTATACGGCGGCGGCGGATGAGTGTGGCAAAAATGACGGGAAAACTTCTTCCGGACTCATGGTAGAGCCGAAACGGACGCTCGCTTGTCCTGCTGAGTATCCGTTCGGTGCGAAGATCAGGATTGCCGGTGTTGGTGTGCTCCGTTGCGAAGACCGTGGCGGCGCTATCAAGGGGAATCACTTCGATATTTACATGGAAACGAAAAAAGAGGCATTCGCTTTCGGTCGACGGAATCTGGAAGCCGAAGTCGTGAATGACTAATAATACAAAAACAAGAGTAGCCTGCCATCGTCTGATGGTGGGCTTTTTGTTTGACTCCCCCACTCCAATTGGATAGACTGGAGCAGTCATCACCTTGGCGTTGTTTGATATTGGTCGCGTGGCCGAGTGGTTAGGCACGGGTCTGCAAAACCCTTTACTCCGGTTCAATTCCGGACGCGACCTCATTAAAATTCAGTAAGGGCGAGTGGTGGAATGGTATACACGCGACACTTAAAATGTTGTGCCTATAAAGCGTGAGGGTTCGAGTCCCTCCTCGCCCACAGGAAGTCATAGCTGTTTAACATTTTGAATGAAGGGGAAACGACATGTCAAAATTTGGGCTACCATTGCTTGGGACGAGGGAATCTCTCCGCAATACCGCGTACGAAGAGATGGGCGAGCTTTTCATGAGGCATGACAGCGAGCTCGTACTCGTCATTCATGAAATGACCACGGGAGAGTATCGCTCTCGTCAAAGATACTTGCAATTGGGAGTCATATCCTCTCGAGACCATGCGGTTACATTTTCCACGGCGCATGTGTATCTGCCGACCACTCGATTCGTGTGGAGTCTGGATAATCGCGATATCAGGTGCGTTCCTGGAAATATCGTGCTTCCGATTAGCGTACAGCCCTCTGCTTTTCTGGATATACCACTCGGGTTCGGGTATTCTCGGATTCTCTGTATCGGCACCAGGGAAGTGGAGAGGTGGCTTCAGGGCGAAGTAACATTTCCTTACCTTCAGCAGGATCTCTATTCGCGGCTTGATTATCCGATGCCTGCGGTGGGGGGGAGTTTTTCTCTGGATCTGCACTTTGCCTAGGCGAAACAAACCTCCTGCAACCGGAATGGTCGCAGGAGTGTTTTTTTATCCCTTCAATATCTGCGAAATCACTTTGAAATCCCGGAAGAGCGTCGTACGCAATCCCCCGTTATAGAGAGCCGCAGCCGGGTGGTAGAGTGGCAGAATTTTTTTTATTCCTCTCCCCTCGATATTTTTTTGAAATACCTTCCCATGCACCTCGGATATCTTTGCGTTTGGGAGAAAGTGATTCATCGCATGACGACCAAGCGTTACAATAAGGCTCGGATTGATGATCTGAATTTCATCGATGAGCCATTCTTGGCATGCATGTATTTCTGCGCCCGATGGATCCCTATTGTCCGGCGGGCGATACTTCACGATGTTTGTGATATATACGACTTCTCGTTTGAGATGAATTGATGCGAGGAGTTCACTGAGGAGCTTGCCGGCAGATCCAATGAATGGAATCCCCTGCTCGTCCTCCTTCTTCCCGGGGGCTTCTCCGATGAACAGTACTTCGGCATCCGGATTGCCGTTGCCGAGTACTGCTTGTGTCGCGGCGTCGCGGAGCGCGCAGGTACAATCACGAATCCATTTCTTATTGAGTATGTCGAGTCGTTCCTGTTTCCTCATACGGAATACTTGATACTGCTCAGGCCACTTGCCAACCGAATTCGGTCTCGACAATTTTTCCGGGGAGTTCGAATCCGCTCGCGAGGCGATGCCCTCCCCCGCCGAATCGTTGCGCGAGAGCGGAGACATCGACACCGTGTTGCTCGACGGAACGGAGACTCCCCCGGACGATCGAATCGTCTCGTTCGGAAAGCACGAGGACGAATTTCGCTTCGGGAACCCCGCTCAGTATGGATGCGACCTGGTAGATGTCTTCGACTGACGCATGGCATTCGGCGATATCCTCTCTCGTCACGGCCGTGACGAGCATTCCCGTCGTTTCATTGAAATGTGCCTTCTCAAACGCTTTGCCCCAGAGTTTGAGCGCGGCGACATCCTGATTGGAGAAAAGCGTATGAGCTATTTTCGTGAGAGGTGCACCTTTCTTCACGAGATCCGCGGCGACGCTCATCACCTCCGGCGATACGGTGGAATGCTGGAGTCCTCCGGTATCGAAGAGTATCCCCATGAGGAGGAAGGTCGCGATCTGCGGCGTGATGGTTTCTTCAGTCGCGACGAGGAAATCATAGACGAGCTCTGATGCGGAAGAAGATTTCGTATCGAGGATCTTGATATCGGCGCGTACGGCGATGTCCGGATGGTGATCGATGATGACGACGATCTGATC
>CAYOIM010000059.1:0-2794 GCA_964404075.1 uncultured Bdellovibrionales bacterium
AGTATGGGTAACGAGTGAGTATACCAGGTGTTTCCAAGCTATTGAACCATTGCGGTGAGATTGACTCTCACTCATATTTCTGGTATAATGAACATTCGGCTTTGATTGTATCATTGTGTCAGAAAAGATACCTCTCCTTGATCATGCGAAAATCACTTACCCGGTTCGGCTGAACCGGTATTTGGCGTTGCAACAGATCTGTTCACGAAGGGAGGCGGATGCACTGATCGTGGCGGGACAAGTGAGGATAAACGGACTCACCGCGAAGCTCGGCACGCTCGTCCATGAGGGCGATACCGTCCAGGCGCTCCATGCGAAGAAAAAGAAACTCGTGTACTATGCGTTTCACAAGCCGAAGGCGATCATCACGCACAGTCCGCAGGGGAAGGAGAAAAGCATCGACGATATCCTCGATACCCCGGAAAAGGTCTATCCTCTCGGTCGGCTCGACAAGGAGTCGCGCGGACTCATCCTCCTCACCAATGACGGTCGTCTCACCGATCTCCTCCTTCATCCGAGTCATGCGCATGAGAAGGAATATCTCGTGAAGGTGGACAAGATGATCGATGAGACATTCGTCAAGCGCCTCTCCGAGGGGGTGAAGCTCGATGATGGGTACAAGACTCAGCCGTGCCGGGTGACTCGTATCGACGAAAAATCATTCTCCATCGTCCTCACCGAAGGGAAGAAACGGCAGATCCGCCGTATGTGCGAATCGCAGAGCCGTCGCGTGACCGACCTCGTCCGTACGCGCATCCTCAATGTCGAGCTCCGCCACCTGCTCCCCGGGCATTTCCGTCGTATCGTGGGGCCAGAGCTGGACATCCTCCTCAAAACCGTCGGATTGAAAAAGTAAAATCTTTCATTTTGACGCATTTTTTCGTTGCAATCTCCGGTACTCGACAGCGTACTTTTATCAGTATGACTTATTCCGTTCCTCGATTCCGCCTCGAACTGCATTCAAAATGAAAGATTTTTTGGTCTGTGGCGTTTTTTCGACAGGCTTGTCAGAATGTGCGACAATGGAGATATATGAAGCCACCCGTGATCAAGCCTCTCTATCTGCTTCTCAAAGCTTGCGGTTTTCCCGTTACTTGGGAAATATCCGTCGGTGCGGTCGTTTTTCGGGAAACGGAACAGCATGAACGCGAATATCTCCTGCTCCACTATCCGAGCGGGCATTTCGATTTCGCCAAGGGACATGTGGAGGCGGGTGAGACCGAAGAGATGACGCTCCGTCGGGAGACGGAGGAAGAGACGGGTATCCGTGATCTCGAGACCTTTCCGTATCGGATGAGTATCCGGTTCTTCTATGTCGCCAAGGGATCCGAAGGGGAGCGGCGCAGGAGAGAGGGCAAGGGCGTCTGGATTTTCAAGCAGGTGCATTTCTATCCGGCGCGGACGCGTTCGAGCGAGGTGCGGATTTCCCATGAACATATCGGTTCCGTCTGGCTTCCTTTCGACGAGGCGATGGAGAAGGTCACTTTCGGGAATGCGAGGAAGGTGCTTTCCGGGACGGAACATTTTCTCCGGAGTACGGCATCGAGACGGCATGAGGGCGTGTGATGATTTCTAATGGAGTGGCGAGAGCGGTCGCACCCCTCCAAAAAGATTATCATTGAGTATTTTCTCAAAACCAATTTTGACGACCTGTTACCTGAAACAGCTAACGCGGTCTTTCAAAATTGTTTTGAGAAAATCCTGTGAGTTCTAGGATTGAATGCCCCTTTGACCTTTTTCGCATGAGCCGTTATGATGGAACTCGTAATGAGTAAAAACAAACATATGATGGATGACGAGATGCATCAGCCGGATCCGAATGATACCTTCGTTCAGAATCTCTTCGAAGAGGTGAGGGGTCGGGCGATCAGGGAGGGGATACAGAATTATGACGAGTGGATCGATCTCGTCGAGGACCTGATTCAGGAGAAATTGAATGATGGCGAATTGACCAAGGATGATGATCTCCTCACCATCCAGAAGGACCTCGAGATGATGTGGGCCGATGTCGAGGGCTTGGTAGGGTAGGATTGACGAAAATTGTTTTTAGTGCTATAATAGAAGACCGTAGAAATCTACGGTTTTCTTGGTTTTCTTGTTTTTTAACCATTTTGGGGAGATTCTCATGCCTTCGAGGAAAGAAATGCCTTTGTTGAAAAAGTTGGGATTGTGGTTCTTGGGCGTCGTCGTGGTTTTTTCGCTATTGGTATGGATTGTCACACCGAGTCATGCGGCGATGGCCACTGATCCTCGAATCGCAGAAGTTGAGAGGATTTGGAAGAAGTTCGATCCGAATCTCATCCTCTTCGAGGATGGACTCACCCTGGTGGGGTACGAAATTTTTTTCCCAGGGCGTGATGCCGTGGAGGGACTCCTTGCTTGGCGGAAATTATCGCCTTTCGAGCGGCTCGCATTTCTCAAAAAGGAAGGTGCGTTGCTTCCCCGGGGACTGTGGGCGAGCCAGCGCAATGACGAATTGGTACGGGATATACGCAGGAATAATCCCGATATTTCGAATGAAGGGTTGAACGAGATATTCGGTTTTCTCGGTACCGAAACCGTCCGGGCGTGCGTCGCATCGAATTCGATGCATGTCGATCTCTGTATTTTCTTTCTCGGAGATATCGCGAATCGCGCTGAGATACTCGTCGCACAGAGGCAGGTCGGCCGGTATCTCTGGCGTAACGCAAATCAGCGGGAGCTGGATGCCGTCCGGCGTTCGTCGGCATCACCGCCGAATCGTTGAAGACTCAATACCCGCCCTGACTGGTGTATTCCGGTCAGGGCTTTTTTC
>CAYOIM010000060.1:0-2649 GCA_964404075.1 uncultured Bdellovibrionales bacterium
GGGTACAATGTGCTCCAGGCGATGGTCGCGGTCGGATCCGGAGGCGTTTTCGGCAAGGGCATCGGTCATGGCACACAATCCCAATCGAATTTTCTCCCAGAAAAACATACGGATTTCATCTTCGCGTCGATCAATGAAGAGCTCGGGATGGCGGGTGCTTTCCTTGCCTTGTTTCTCTATGGTGTTATTTTCTATCGATTGCGAGCTATCGGTCTCTCGGCGATCGATAATTTCGGGTATCTCGTGACCGTCGGGGTATATGCCATCATCCTCGTCCAAGTCATCATCAATGTCGGTATGAATGTGGGCTTACTCCCGGTGACAGGCATCCCCCTCCCATTCATGAGTTATGGCGGGAGTTCCATCCTGTCCCTGTTCATCGGTATCGGTATCGTCCAGAATGTCTACCGTCTTCGCCAAGGGGAGCAGTACTATGTTTCGCAGAGCAAGACTGAGGGTGATTTCATCCCGATCGATTCATTCGTTTGAAGCCTTGTATAAGCCGTATCAGAGCGATATCAGGGTGTTTTTTCGTTGACGGAAGGGGGGAAGTACGGTAGTATTCTAGTTATGAAAATCTTTCTTATCGGTCAGGCAATTGTTGCGCTGTTGCTCGCCATCTCTATCTTGCTTCAGAACCGTGGGTCAGGCCTCGGAGGCGCTTTTGGCGGAGATTTCGGGAGTTATTATGCCAAAAGGGGACTCGAGAAATTCCTGCTGTACGCGACCGTTTTCCTCGCGGTGCTTTTTATCGGGCTTTCGATAGCAAGCGTCCGGTATACCGCGGTGGGGCTTTCTTGATGGAGATTGTCCGAAGTCGGTTTGTCTGGAAAGTCTTTTACCGGTGCGCTTTCAGAAATATATGAATGCCTTGTGGAAAAAAAATTGGATGCTCGTGATCCAGGCATTGCCCCGTCGGGAGCGTCTCTTTGCCTGGGGGCTTCTTGCGCTCTCGGGCGTCGGTCTTCTTATTTGGATTGTCCTCCTGTATATCTCTTCGACGGTTCCTTTGCCGAAGGCCGGGGGGAAATATGTCGAGGGTATTGTCGGTCAGCCGGCCTATATCAACCCACTTTTGTCACAGACCAGTGAAGCGGATGCGGATCTCTCTGCCCTGGTGTATGCCGGGCTTTTCGTTCATGACGCGAAGAGTACTCCGGTTCCCCGTCTCGCCGAGTCCTATTCGGTTTCCGATGATGGCAAAGAATATACCGTGACGCTTCGGGAGAATCTGCAGTTCCAGGATGGCACTCCGCTTTCGGCCGATGATGTCGTGTTCACTCTGCAAGCCATTCAGGATCCGGCGTATCGGAGTCCTTTGCGCCAAAATTGGCAAGGTGTGGGGATTTCTTCCCCGGATAGCCGTACGATCGTGTTTTCCCTGAAGAAATCGTATTTCGGATTTTTGGAAAATCTCACGGTCGGGATCCTGCCGAAGCATGTTTGGCAGTCTATCTTGCCGGAGAAATTCGCCTTGGCGGAGAATAATCTCATGCCCATCGGCGCTGGACCGTATCTCTTTTCCGATTTGAAGAAGGATGCCGAGGGGAATATCCTCTGGTATGAATTGAAGGCGAATCCGACCTATGCGCTGGGTCGTCCCTATATCGACACGATCACCTTCCGTTTTTATCCCGATGAAGATGCCCTCTTTACCGCCTACAAGCAGGGTGAGGTGCTCGGCATGGCGAGTATCCGGTCCGGGAAAATCGGGGAACTCTTGGAGAAAAAGAGCACCAGAGTGCATGCATTCCAGTTGCCGAGGGCGTATTCGGTATTTTTCAATACGACGAAAAATGTCGCGATCGCTTTCGATGAAGTGAGGAATGCGCTCTCTCTCGCGACCGATCGGGAAGCTATCGTACACGAGACACTCTCCGATCGGGGTATCGTCGCGGTGACCCCGTTCCTTCCGTTCATGCGGGGATTCGATCCGAATCTCTCCCTCCCGACCTATGATCCCGAAAAAGCGAATGCCCTTCTCGATGAAAATGGATGGAAGCTGGGTGAAGACGGTATTCGATCGAAGAAGGATGTCCGGCTGGAATTCGAATTGCTCGTTCCAAAGTGGCCGGAGCTCGAGAAAACCGCGATGGAACTCCAGGCGATGTGGGCGAAGATCGGTGCCGAGGTGCATATCACGACGCAAGATATCGCTACCCTTCAGCAGGATCGCATACGACCGAGGGAGTACGATGCACTGCTCTTCGGGCAGGCATCGCTCGCGGATCCCGACCCGTATTCATTCTGGCATTCCAAGGAACGCGAGGATCCGGGGCTGAATCTCTCCTCTCTCAATGAACAGATTGTCGACGACGCGTTACTTTCGGCGAGGGAACTCATGAATCCGGATGAGCGGAGCGAGAAGTACGCTGTTTTTCAGAAGGCATTTCTCGAGCAGAATCCCGCCATCTTTCTCTATAGTCCGACCTACCTCTATGTGACGACGGACCGGCTCATGGGCATTACGACAGAGACGATCGATATCCCATCCGATCGATTCGGATCGGTGAACGAATGGTACCTGAATACGAGGCGGGTGTGGAAGAAGTAAAGAAATATCAAATATCAAATCCCAAATCAAGCTCAAATGAAATAAATTTCCAAATGGAGTTTTTAAGTTTTAGGATTTGATTTGAAATTTGGCAT
>CAYOIM010000061.1:0-2150 GCA_964404075.1 uncultured Bdellovibrionales bacterium
TTTTTCTTGCAATTTTTCTTTTTTTGTGGCATAGTAGTGGGATTGTGAAAGAGTATTTTCTCAAAATCAATTTTGACGACCCGTGACCTCTGGAGAGCTCAGCGGTCTCTCAAAATTGTTTTGAGAAAATCCTCTGTGGAGAGGTTTTCATTTTAACGGTCGTTCCGCTGTTGGAGCGGTGCGTCCGCTGAAATGAAATTACCTGTGACCGTTGTAAAAAATTCTCCTGATTCCAGATTCTTCTGCAAAAATATGTTTACGGTTCGCAATATCAGAAAAACTTTAGGTGGGAGAGCGGTCCTCGACAAGGTTACCTTTTCCCTGGGAAAAGGGCAGAAGGTCGCGCTCGTCGGCCAAAATGGCGTGGGGAAGTCCACGCTCATGCGGATCATCGCGGGTATCGACACGCCGGATCGTGGGACGGTCGAGATGGCGAAGCGATCGCTTGCGGGATACCTTCCCCAGGAGCCTCTTTTTTCGAAGAGAGAGAGCACGGTTCTCGGGTTTCTCCGTGAGGAGACGGGCGTAGCGGAATTGGAATGGCGGATGAAATTGCTCGAGCCAAGATTGGAGGAGGCATCCGCGCTTGCGGAGTATGATGAACTTTCCGAGAAATTGAATCGCATCGCGCACTATTCCTTCGAAGACCGCGTGCACAACATGCTCGACGGACTCTTTCTTCCGCATATCGGTCTCGATCGCATTTTCGAGACGCTCTCCGGCGGCGAGAAGACGAAGGTGAATCTCGCCTCGGTACTCCTCCGCGGGGCGGACATTCTCCTCCTCGACGAGCCGACGAATAATCTCGATCTTCCCGCGCTTCTTTTCCTCGAACGGTTTCTCATCTCCTCGCGAGCGACTTGTCTCATCGCGTCGCATGATCGGCGATTTCTCGATGCGGTCGTGACCAAGGTGTTCGAGCTCGACTGGTTCAGTCGGTCGGGGACGATGTGGACGGGCAATTGGAGCCAGTATTTCCATCTACAAGAAGAGAAACGGCAGTACGAAAAAGAGCAGTATGAGAAGGAACAGGCGGAGAAGATCCGTCTGAAAGAGAGTTCCGATGAGAAACGCGAATGGGCGCGCATCGGCGGGAGCATGGTGATGCCGGATCGGGACAAGATGTCGCAGGGGTATCATCGCAACCGATCGGAGCAGAAGTTCGGCGCGGCGGCGATGGCACTCGAGACCCGGAGCCAGAAGGCGGAGACGCGGACGCTTGCTCCGGAACGCGACCCGTTCCATCTCTATTTCACCATGAAGGAGGGTGATGGGGATATGATGCTCGCTCTCAGTCGCGTGGTCGCTGGGTATCCCGGTGCCTTTCAAGTCGGTCCGATAAATATGAAGATCGCTTATGGTTCGCGGATCGCATTTCTCGGATTGAACGGTTCGGGAAAATCGACACTCCTGAAGACCATTTCTGGCGTTCTGCCACCGATTTCGGGGACGGTGAGGCGCGGTGAGAAGATCATCATCGGTGATCTCATGCAGGCGCATGAGAATATTCCGCGCGGGAAAACGACGACCGAATGGTTTCTCGATGAGACGCATTTCACGGAGAAAATCGAGGTCGCGATATTCCTCCGGGAATTCCAGGTAAGTGGCGAAATGCTCGAGACACTGCTTGGGCGATTGAGCCCCGGGGAACGGGCGCGTCTTTCTATCGCCATGGCGATCGCGAAAGGCGTGAATACGCTCCTCCTCGATGAACCGACGAATCACCTCGATCTCGATGCGAGTCAGGCGCTCGAAGCGGCGCTTGAGAAATATCCGGGAACGGTGATCCTCGTTTCGCATGACCGCGCATTCCTCGAGCGGGTGGCGATACGGAAATATTATCTCTTCGAGGGCGGTACCGTGAGGCCGATTCCGGATCGGGTCGCTTACATGGACGGTCTTTTGGCGCAGGCGGAGAGGGATGTTGCCGCGCTCCTCCGTCGCTTCGAGAAAATATAGTTTGAAATCTTTTCGCGGATAGGGATCGGTCTTCCCTTCAAGGATGGACAGGCGATTTTGGATCAGTGTGCCGGTTGTTCAAAAATCTCTCATCTCTATTTCCTCATCTCTTATCTCGTAGTTATGTATACTTCCATCGTGCTCCTCCGTGGGATCAATGTGAACGGACAGAAGATCGTGCCGATGGAGAA
>CAYOIM010000062.1:0-1929 GCA_964404075.1 uncultured Bdellovibrionales bacterium
GCCTTCTTCACCGCGGCGTTGAGGCGGGATTTTTTCCTTGCGGCGGTATTTTTTTTGATGATGCCCTTCGCGGCGGCCTTGTCGATGGCCTTCTGCGCTTTGAGGTAGGCTTCCTTCATCGTCGCGATATCGCCTGAGGCGACGGCGGTGCGGGTATTCTTCACCGCGCTTTTCACGACACCCTTTACGATCTTGTTGCGGAGGGTCTTTCGCTTGGTGACCCGCATGTATTTCTTGGCGTTTTTCTTGATCGGCATAGGAACAAAATCAAAATTTAAAAATCAAAATGAAAATCGTTACTGTGAGAGTTTCGGATTTTCGTGGAAACAGGACTCCCCTTTTGTACCATGGATTTTCCCCTTTGGCAAGGGGATACTATTGAAAACAATCCATAATGGTATACTGGAGGAGAAAATAATGTTCAAAGTTATGAAAGATACTGCAATAGCGATTTTTGAGAGGAGGCAGATTCGTAAATCATTTCATAATAGTGAGTGGTGGTTTGCTGTAAATGATGTCATTTGCGTGCTTACGGATTCGAAGGATCCCGCGCAATATTTCAAAAGACTGAAGGTGAGGGATAGAGAGCTTGCGAAGCTTATTGATGAAGGGGGGGTACAATTTGTACCACCCCTTATGTTGGAGATAGAAACAACAGGAGGAAGGCAAAAGGCTTATTGCTGGAATACACAGGGAATCTTTCGGCTCATTCAATCCATCCCGTCCCCGAAGGCCGAGCCGTTCAAGCGGTGGCTTGCGAAAGTCGGGTATGAGCGATTGCAGGAAATACAAAATCCGGAATTGGCGGCACAGCGCGCACGATCGCTGTATCGTGCCAAGGGGTATCCCGAGGCTTGGATCGAGAAGCGGATGCGCGGTATCGAAGTTCGCGAGACGCTGACGAATGAATGGCAGAAGCGAGGTGCGAAGAAAGGTATCGAATATGCGATCCTTACGAATGATATTCTCATGGGGACTTTTGGGATGAAAGCCGAGGAATATAAAAAGTTCAAAGGATTGAAGCGAGAGGATCTGCGTGATCATATGGATGATATGGAGATTATCCTCACCATGCTCGGTGAGGCGACGACGACGCGATTCTCCCGAGATCGTGACTCGGTTGGATTTCCAGAATTGCAAAAAGACGCGAGAGACGGTGGTTTGGTCGCTGGTCGAACCCGTAAAGATATCGAATCAAAATCAGGGAAAAAAGTTGCTACGAAGAAAAACTATTTAAGTGTCAGTAAGAAATTGAAACAAGGAATATGATTGCACTCCTCACAGGGAAAGTGGTCGGTATGAAGGGGACTTCGGTCATCGTCGATGTACATGGGGTCGGATACCTCGTCATGGTGTCCGCGTATGCCCTGGGAAAGCTCGCCGGACGGGATGAAGTGACGCTCCATATCCACACGCATGTGAGGGAGGATCAGTTCGCGCTGTTCGGGTTTCTCGACGAGGACGAGCTCAATGTGTTTCAGCTGTTGATATCGGTATCGGGCGTGGGGCCGAAGATGGCGCTCGGCATCCTCTCCATCGCCGATACGAATACGATTCGTGCGGCGGTGGTGGAACGAGACCCGACCATCCTGACGAGGATTTCCGGTGTAGGCAAGAAGACGGCGGAGAAGATCATCGTGGAATTGCAGAACAAGGTGAGCGCGGCAGAGGTGACGGGACGCGCGTCCATCTCTGCCGATCAGGATGCGGCGGAGGGACTCATGGCACTCGGCTACTCGGCGGCGCAGGCGCGGGAATCATTGAAAGATATTCCAGCTGATATCACGACTCCCGGCGAGCGCATCCGCTTCGCTTTGAAAAATCTCGGAAAGAAATAGAGTCACTGGTTTGATTGCTATTCTAAAATCCCTTCAGAGAAGGGATTTTTTATGTTGCCCTTGACAGAAAATATATAGTGTATATACTACA
>CAYOIM010000063.1:0-1922 GCA_964404075.1 uncultured Bdellovibrionales bacterium
CGATGATGGAGAAGATTAATCCGGAAGAGTGCCATATGTGGTGGACGCATACAATTATTTTACAGCAAAAAAAATATATGATATTCTTCGAGCATTGAATTCGAGAGACAGTTTTGGATGCTGAAACGAGTGCGAGCTCGTTTCTTCATTTGCCTGACTTTTTCTGAAGTTTTCACGGCGACCGAACTCTTTTTTTGTGGTATTTTATTTCAGCGGACACACCCCGATGAAATACGGGGAGATTTCACGGGGTGAACCGCTCCAGAAGCGGAATGACCGTTGAAATAAAAGCTTCTTCATCTATCACATCCAATATCTAATATCTAACATCTAATATCTAGTATCTTCCCCAAATATGAAACATACGAAGATCGTGACTACTATCGGACCGGCGACGGAGACCGAGGCGATGATCGAAGCGCTCGCGCTCTCGGGAATGAATGTGATCCGCCTCAATTTCTCGCACAATGAACACGCGTGGCACAAGATGATCATCGAACGCGCAAGAAGAGTATCGAAGAAATTGGGTCAGCCGATCGGTGTCCTTGCTGATATGCAGGGTCCGCGCATCCGGTTGGAAGTGATGGAAACCTTCTCTTTTCCCCGCGGAGAGAAGATCGCCGTCGGATACAAGGAGAAAAAGGATTCCGTTCCCGCTGACATTGGCATGCAGGCCATCTTCCTCGATACGCCGAATATATTGGAGGCTCTCAGGGAAGGGCATACCCTGCTCATCGAGGATGGGCTCATCGAGTTGCGCGTCATCGAAGCGAAGGACGGCCACGCGGTGACCGAAGCGCAGACTCCGGGCACGATCAAGAATCGGAAGGGGGTCAATCTCCCCGATACGAGCTTCCATCTCCCGATCCTTTCGGAGAAGGACAGGAAGGATCTCACCTTCGTTCTCTCGGAGGGAGTTGATTTCGTCGCATTGTCCTTCGTGGGATCCGCGCAGGACCTCCGTGATGCCAAGGCGGAGATGCGGAAGACCATCCCCGGACCGGCACCACTCCCTCTTATCGTGTCGAAGATCGAACGCAAAGAAGCGATCAAGAATCTGGATGAAATCCTGCGGGAAACCGATGCGGTCATGGTGGCGCGGGGCGATCTCGGTATCGAGATGCCGCCCTGCGAAGTGTCTATCTTGCAGAAAGAAATCGTGGAGAAGTCGCTCTACGCGCTCTGTCCGGTCATCGTCGCGACGCAGATGATGAAGTCCATGACCGACAATCCCAGGCCGACGCGCGCGGAAGTGAGCGATGTGACGAATGCGGTCGTCGATCACACGGATGCCGTGATGCTCTCCGAGGAGAGCGCCGCGGGGAAGTATCCGGTGGAGGCTGTCTCCATGATGAAGGAGATCATCGTGAAGACCGAGGAGTCCCCGTACGATGATGTGCTCCAGGCGATACGACTCAATGTGCAGAGCGAGTACGTCACCATGATCCGCAGTATTTTCGAATTGTCGCGGAGCTTCGAAGTCTCGGCGATCGTGCTCCTCTCGGTATCGGGATATACCGCCAAGCTCATGTCGCATTTCCGTCCGGGTATCGACATCCTCGTCGCGACGCCCTCGCAGACGACTTACAATCAGTGTTCGCTCCTCTGGGGTGTGAAACCCTACCTCTTCGATGAGAAGAAGCCGCTCGACACGCTGACCGATGAATTGATCACCGGGGCGAAAGAAGACGGCACTCTTGTTCCGGGCAATCGGGTCGCCGTTTTCTTGGGGCGTACGCCGGAGCGCGATTTCATGAAGCTTGTCGGCGTCCGTGAAATACGCTAACATCCGAATGTGCAAGGAATAAGGAGCGAAAGCTTCTTTTTTCTTGAAAGGGAAAGGTGGCCGAGTGGTCGAAGGCACACGCTTGGAAAGCGTGCAACTCGCAAGGGTTCGCGGGTTCGAATCCCGCCCTTTCCGC
>CAYOIM010000064.1:0-1552 GCA_964404075.1 uncultured Bdellovibrionales bacterium
GGCTGGAAAGATGTCGGACTTTCCGAGCTTGGAGTGAAGCAATCGATTGACCTTCGGGAACAGACGCAGGGAAAGAAATTTGATGTTGTCTTCTGTTCCGATCTCAAACGCGCCCATGATTCCGCGAAACTCGCCTGGGAAGGTATGTATGAGATCATCCCTGACGCACGACTCCGCGAGTGCGATTATGGGGAGCTCAATGGCGCATCATCAGCCATCATCGAGCCGATGCAAGAGAAAGAGTGTATCGCGAAACCGTTTCCTCGTGGTGAGAGCTATGAAGATGTGAAGGCGCGGGTCTCCGATTTTCTCGAATTTCTTCAGGAAAATTACGACGGCAAACATATCGCGATGGTCGCTCATAAAGCACCACAACTCGCTCTCGATGTTTTGATACGGCACAAAACCTGGGAACAAGCACTTGCCGACGACTGGAGGAAAACAAAATCCTGGAAACCAGGTTGGGAATACACTCTCGGATAAGACAGCCTCTCTGGACGCTGAACTATCGGTATAGACAGAATCAATGAAAAGGTGTATAATATAAGATCGTGATAAACACGACAGGGGCAGTTATTTTCCAACCAGCCAATCCCTCAAATGGGCCAAGGAGGCTTTCATGCAAGCGAACAACAAGGACACCGTGACATTTTCAGAAGTTGCAAAGATTGAATCCAGAATGTTCAACGATTGCACCGCAGAAATCACGGTATATAGCGGCGTTACATACCGCACGATGAAATACGATCAACCATTTCTCAGGTCGCTCAGTAATTTTCCGATTCTCCGGCTATCAATCGAACGGGTATACGGGGAAATCGCTACCGAGGACGAATACCCACATGGTATACCATATCTCAAGGCGATTCCAGATTTCCGAATCCTCATCGCGGACACGCTAAAAACGCATTTCGCTCGTTGCCACGTAGTACATCCACTCTTTATTGACGGCATCAGAGAATACCTAAGAGAACTCCGAGGTTACTCCGATGTGAAAGGGCTCGTCCGTCAGGCGAAATCCGCCGTCAATCTTATTCGACCGGATCATCGAGATGCCGAGCGGCAAGCACGAGAAGTGCTCAAAGCCCTTGGACGAACTCCGGGATGCGATATCGCATTCGAAATCGAAAATTGATCACTGTCCCTCACGAGCGAGCCGAATGGCCCGCTCGATTTTTTTTTTTGAAAAAAATACTCCGAGATGTGCTATAATGAATCCATAAAAAATATCGCTATGGATCCGGAACTTTCACAGCGGCTCGCCGCACAGGAGCAGAAGCTCGATGCCATTTTCGTGTCCGTCGAGAAAACGCGCAAATACTTTCAGTGGACGCTCATCGCGACGATTGTCGCGTTCGTGCTCCCGCTCATCGGTATCGCCGCCATACTCCCCTGGTTCGTGAATACCATGATGTCGGCGTATACGATATGAGTAAGCAAGCTCTAACATCTCCACCATGGACTTCTTCATCATCTTCGTGAATACCCTCGGCATGACGCTCGGCGTCGGTTCATCCACCTATGCCATCTCGTTCTTCCACCAGTCCATCGC